>DASQVN010000284.1:0-6296 GCA_035640755.1 Rhodopila sp. | reverse complement strand
CCCAGCCGCTCGCCCCGGCCGGTCCGGCCGATGACCGATGCCGACACGTCCGTGCTGGTCCCGGCGGGCTGCTGGCCCAGGCTCATGAACATCGATGGCAGGCCGATCCCCCAGAACGACTCGTCGCCGGCGCGGCTCATGCGCTGCCCGGTCAGCTCCTGCCCGGCCTGTCGCATCACCGCGTCGCGCGCCAGGCCGCGCAGTTCCGCTGCCATCGGCACGTCGCCCAGGACGGTGTTGCCCTTGGCACCGGTCGAGTCCACGTTGATGTGCACGACGCAGCGCCGCGCCAGCTCTTCCCAGTGGTTGTCCGCGTACCAGGTCGAGCCGGAATACCTTCCATGCGAATGCCCCGACCAGAACACGATGCGCAATCCGCGCCGCCATTCGCGCTGGCGCGAGGCGCAGAGCCGGGCCACTTCCAGCATCGTGCTGTTGGCGCCGCCATTGTCCATCACGCCATAGTACCAGGTGTCGTGATGGCCGGAGAACATGACGAACTTCTCGGCCTCGGCCGGGCCGGGGCCCGCCATCTCGGCGACCAGGATCGGCGTCTTGCGCCAGCGCGTGTCGACCTCGGCCTGCAGCGTCGCCTCGAGGTCCTCGCCCCGCGCCAGACGGTCCCGGAGCGCTACGCCCTCCTCGCGGGAGATGGTGCAGACCACCGTGGCTGGAAGATCGGCCACGGTCTCGTGCGTCGGGCTGCCCCAGACCGGGGAGATGCACATCTCGTGCAGATGCTCGTGCGGACTGATATGGAGCTGGCCGACCGCGCCGGCCCGCGTCGCGCGCAGGCTTGCGCCCGGGCTCGCGATGCCATCGATGAGCAGGATGCGCCCGGCGACGTCGCGTCCGGCGAGATCCTCCGGCGTCGCGGCTCCCACATAGAGCAGCTTCGCGCGCGTCCCGCCGGGGGCGGACGGGCGCGAGAAGGAATGCGTGATGCAGGCCAGGTTGCGCCCGCCCACCTCGACCTGCGCGCTTCCGGGCAGGCTGATATAGGCGTCGTGCATCAGCAGGGTGGTGCGATAGCCGTATCCGTCCAGCCGGGAGCGAACATAGGCGAGGCTCTCTAGTTCCTCCGGTGTTCCCGAAAGCTTCACCCACCGGGCAAGTTCGCCCAGATGGCCCATCAGCTCGGACTCGCTGACCGCGTCGCAGAGTGACTGGAGATCCTGATCCTGCATTGCGCTTCATCCCTCTCGATGCGGTGGCGGGCTGAAGCGTAACGCCCGGGGCTGAAGCTGGCGAGAGCCCGCCGCCCGCCGCAGCGGTTACACCAAGGTCTAATTGAATCGGGGCGTTTGGGAGCGAGATCGGTCTCGGGGTCGAGGCCCCAATCCCACCGCAATAGGACTGAAACATGACCCGGTACTCTCGGATGTTGATTGCCCTGACGTGCCTGCCCGCCGCCTCCGCGCTGTTGGTGGCGACGCCGGTGCGCGCCATGCCTGCCGCCGTGGCCGGGGCATCGTCGCGGCCGGCATCGGTCGTTGATGTGGCGGCGCGGCGTCACGCGGGCCAGAATAGCGTCGACACTAGTCAGAACGCGGAAGTCGAGCGGCTCAATCAGCTGAGCCTCGAGCGTGCCCAACAGGGGCTGAACTCGCCTGGCGTCGGATCGGACACGACCGCCACGCTGAACGGCATCAGCGAGGGCGACGCCGCACGCGGGCAGAACCTCGGCGACCAGCCGATCGTGCAGTTCCGTTAAGCGAGCGCGCGTCCTCAGCAGGGGCGGCGGCGTGCGCTTGTCCGGTCATGGCGGTCTGCGTCATGGCCGGCATGCGCACGCCGGTCCTTGCCGCTGCACGTGAGCGAGGCCAGCGCCAAGCATTTCCCTACCCCGAGACCAACACGTGGGGCGCGGCTCTACTTGCGCGACAAGCAGAGCCCTACGCCGTCGTACAAGGCCATCCCGGTCCGGCTCCGGCGCAGTGCCGCAGGCCAGAAGCAGGTCCAGGAACCCCATTGTATATGGGTCCTATACTTAAGTTCAGGAGAACTTCACATAAGGACGAAGCACGTCGTCTCAGGTGTGGAGGAGCCCCTTCCCAGCGCACAATTGTGCCAGCGGATAGCCGCAATACATTCTATCCCGGAAGATGCGCAAGTTGCGATGCTGACGACCCATCGGGAGGGAGGCAACAATGTTCTGGTGGCAACTTTGGTTTGACACCTGGTTCGGGCCCGCGCGTCCACCCAAGGTGGTCTACACCAGGAAGGAGAACGTGATCTACTGCAGCTTCAGGAGGTGAACGTGCTCTACACCTACGTGCCGCGGCATGTGATGCTTCACGGCGTATCTGACGCAACCCAGTACGAGTGTGCCCGTCTTGGATGCCAGGAGGTATTCCCCGGAAGGGATGGCGAGTTCCTGCACATGATCAAAGACGACAAGCACACATATGTCAGTTTTTGCTGCCTCCAGTGCCAGCTCTTGGCCATGGGCAGCAGCTTCATGGCTCAAGCCTGAATTGCGCTGCGGACCTCCAGGAACTTCGAGAGGGTGACATGACCGCAACACCTCACGACCGTCTTCTTGAACAGGAACGGAGGAACGGTGATGAACTGGAGGAGGACGTATTGGGTCCCGCGGAGCGCGAGGACGCTCAGCCCAAGAGGATAAGCGTGGTGTGGTTCGTGCTCTGCATCGCGGTGCTGATCCTCACCTACGTAAGCGCGGCGCGCGCGGCACCGCCGCCGGGCACCGATCTGGACTCTCCGACCCACAAGTGGTTCGAGGCCCAGAAGAGCAACAGCGGCACCTCCTGCTGCTCGATCTCTGACGGCCACGTGCTCGACGAGGAAAACATCCGCGTCGTGAACGAGCATTGGGAAGTGCGGATACGGGGCAACTGGGTTCCGGTTCCGGCGCAGGCCGTGATCCGGTCACCCGACAATCCCACCGGCAAGAGTGTGGCGTGGTACTCGGAATACAACGAGGGTCACGAGACGCGTGTAATCTTCTACTGCTTCCTCCCTTGGAGGACTCTACTCTAGGCTTCTCCCCGCGGTTGCGATTGTAACCAGGCAAGTGCGCTATTGAAATTCTCCTATAACGTAACCCTGCCATTCCTTTCGCCTGGGCCAACGCCCTGGCGTGGCCACGAAAGACTCACCAGCGGAATGGAGGCAACATGGTGAATGTTGTGACTCGCGTGGAGGTCGGCCAGGACATTTACTTCTGGCGGCATCCGGGGGGTGAGGATCGGTGCCTGATCACGGCACACGGCGGGTTCCTGCCGTTTACCGGGAGCTTTCGACCGGCGGACATCGACCCGCGGATCCGAGTATTCTTCTACGCTCGCGAGAACACGTTGCTGGCGGATCCTGGGCTGAGCGTCTTGGACGGAAACTATCACCCCACGAACATTCCGACCGAAGGGGACAGCGTGACGAATTACCTGCTGAGCAAGTTCCAGGTCAGCGAGGACGCGAAAGCGGGGGAGAAATACAGCCACATCGAGAACAAGATAGAAAGCCAGGTCAACTGGGAGGCCATGTTCAATGACCTTCCGGACGACGCACGCGGGAAGTATGTGCAGTTGCGCCAGGAAATGATGAGGGTGCATATCGTCACCATCCGCAACCGCCCCGCCATAAACCCGGTCGGCACTAGCCTGAAGAGCGTTGTGGAGCGGGTTTTCGCGCAGGAAGTGGTGACGCAGTTCTACTGCTCATTCTGCCGCGGCAATATGCTCAATCTGCGCGCGGCAACCACGCACGCGGCGCGGAGCAGCCCGGCTCCGTGATCGCCGCAGATGCGCGTCAGGTCCTGTGCCCGCGTCGGGCAGACTTGTACCGCTATCCAAACGTCGCGCTGTAGAGCGACAAGCCCGGGGTTTCGCACGCGAGTTCCAACACGTGCTCGCCGTAGCGGTCGCCGTCCAGAAGCGTGTACATCGTCGGCAGTCCGATCTTGCCCGTGCGCGGCGGCCCTCTGTCGACGCTGACGCGCACCGGTGTGGACTGCGGTGCGCCAGCGACCAGGTGCAGCTTGGCCGCCGAGAAGCGCAGCCGGACCCGCCCCGTCGCGGAACGAAGCACCAGCCCCTCTTCGCCGCGCGCCCAGCGTCCGTCCAAGTCGTATTCGTTCAGGCCGGGACCGCTTGGGTCCGTGATGGCGTACACCGCATCGCCCGTGCGGGGCGACTGCGTGCGCGCCTGCCGCGTGTCATGGAGCGATCCGAAATAGATCTCCGGCGTGAAGATGCGGGACAGGTCGGCATCGTCGGTCCCATCCCGCCCCGAGCCCGCGCGCGACAGGCCCAGCAGGCCCCGTATCGCCGTCTCGATCTCCTGGGCGTGGCCCTCGCCCTCCCGAACGAGCCGGATCTCGCCGTTCCGGTCCAGAAGGTAGAACGAAGGCCAAGCCCGATTGCCCCAAGCGCGCCACGTCCGATACGCGTTGTCCTGTGCGATCGGATAGGTCACGCCCAACTCGCTCAGCGCGGTCTCGACATTGGGACGGATGCGCTCGAACCCGAACTCGGGCGTGTGGACGCCGATCATCCTCAGCCCCTGCGGCCCGTACTCTGCGGCCCAGCGGTTCACGTACGGCAACGTGCGCCTCCAGTTGATGCAGGTGTAGGTGCAGAACTCGAGCAGCACGACGTTCCCACGCAGCCCGGCGAGCGTCAGCGGACCGTCCGTGTTCAGCCACGAATCGATCCCGACGAACTCGGGCGCGGTTCGGGCTGAGGCACGGCTGGCGGCTGCGAGCCCGGCCGAGAAGGCGGCCGGACCCAGGACGTAGGACAACAGGGAACGCCGGCTGGGCATCGCGATTTCCTCCCTCAGTCTCAGGTCTTCACTGTGTCCGAGTGCTGCGCAAATTTCCCTGCGGCAGTGGTGCCGGGAAGGCCATGCTACCCGTGTCGAATGCCGGGTTGCTCGCCCCCGTGTTGCCGAACGAGCCGAAGTTGGCCGGCGCCATCCCGCCGCCATTGCTGGACGTCACGCCGCTTCCCAACTGACGCGACACGGTCGATTGCGGCTGGGATTCAGCACAGCCGAATACCATCAGGGCGAGACCGCATGCGGCGAGCGCACCCCGGACCGTGGTAGTTGAACATAGGCTCATCGCTGTTCTCCTCCAGGCAAACAGTCCGGCAGGAATGCGGGTCTCGCCCAGGCCGGACACGGGGCGAACCGCGCGGGGACGCACGCTCTGCGTCACGCCGAGGCAACGTCGAGAACAGCCTGCGCGAAGGCCTGCGGCGCTTCTTGCGGCAGGTTGTGGCCGATCCCGCCCGTGATGAGCCGGTGCATGTACTTCCCCGAGAACTTGCTGGCATAGGCGGCGGGATCCGGATGTGGCGCGCCGTTGGCATCGCCCTCCAAGGTGATCGTGGGCACCCGGATGACCGGGCCCTCCGCAAGCCGTTTTTCGAGCGCGTCGTATTTCGCCTCGCCGGCGGCGAGACCCAGCCGCCAGCGGTAGTTGTGGATCACGATGGGGACGTGGTCGGGGTTGTCGAACGACGCGGCGGAGCGGTCGAACGTGGCGTCGTCGAAATCCCAGCGGGGCGAGGCGATCTGCCAGATGAGCTTTGCGAAGTCGTGCCGGTATTTCTCGTAGCCGGCCCGCCCACGCTCCGTCGCGAAGTAATATTGATACCACCACTGGAGCTCGGCCTTAGGCGGCAGCGGCACCTTGCCTGCTTCCTGGTTGCCGATCAGGTAGCCGCTGACGGAGACCATGCCCTTGCAGCGTTCGGGCCAGAGTGCCGCGATGATGTTGGCCGTTCGCGCGCCCCAATCGAACCCTGCGATCACGGCGCGCTCGATGCGGAGAGCGTCCATGAGCGCGATGATGTCGACGGCGACGACCGATTGCTGGCCGTTGCGGGGCGTGTCGTCGGACAGGAACTGCGTCGTCCCGTAGCCACGCAGGAACGGAACGATGACGCGGTAGCCCGAAGCGGCCAGGAGTGGGGCGACCTCGACGAAGGCGTGGATGTCGTACGGCCAACCATGCAGGAGAATCGCGGGGGGCCCGTCGCTTGGGCCGGTCTCGGCATAGCCGATGCTCAGGAGGCCGGCCTCGATCTGCTTCAGTGGGCCGAAGGAGCTCGTTCCGGCTGGTGTCGTCGGGACCGCGCGTTGGGTGCGGGCGGACTGCGCGACCGCCGGGCCGATCAGTCCGAGCTCTGCGGCGGCAACGGTCAAGGCACCGGCACCGAGAAGGCCGCGGCGACGCCGATCGATCCGTTCGTCGATATCGTGCATGGCGGGGTCTCTCAGATCGAGCAACGCAAGGGCCGGAAAGCGCGGAACTCGGCGCGAAGGAG
>DASQVN010000283.1:0-5575 GCA_035640755.1 Rhodopila sp. | reverse complement strand
TGATGCCCACCTCCCGGTAAACATCGCCATCGCTGCTGCGAAGGAGACACGCCTGCAACCCCCGCCGGTTTGTCTTCTGGAGCACGCGATGCACCCGCCTCCCACACCGTTACAGCTCGGCTCGAAATCAGGCGGTCGGCTTGTAGTCTCGTGAGATGCGTCTCGCGAGCAATGAAGCAGGCGCCGGCGCTCGCCAGAATTGCCGGGCGCGCCGGTTGACTGGCCGATAGAGCCGGTGCCGGAGGCGGATCCTGGCCAAAGCCGACGTCACCTACCGGGAAGCCCGCTGCTCAAGCAGCCCTTCCGAATGTGAAATCCACATGCACGGCGTCGTAAGGGAAGACCACCTGGCCTTTGGCATCCTTGTCCAGGACGCCCGCCTGCACGAGCGCCTGGACATCGCCGTGAACCGCCTTCACGTCCCGGTTCACCAGCCGGGCCACGTTGCGGACGGACATAGGCCCTTTGCCGGTCATGGCTTGGATGATCTCCCACCGCTTCACGGTCAGCGTCTCCATTAGGTTGGCCACTGAAAGGAAGGTGATGAATCCGCCCTGCCGCTCCCCTTTGAAGGCCGCAAGCGTGGAGCGCTTCACCTCATCCATTGTGGCAATACCAATAGTCACGGTTCCCATTGTGGTATCCAGTCCCCGAGCACGTCGTCTTCGGCAAAGGCGAGCCCCTGCAGCGGCACGCGGGGTGTCTCTCCGTGGGCTTTCAGCGATATGTCTGCCAGCCGAAGCGCCGCCGGCAGGGCATCGGCGATGATCGCAGGGAGCTTCGGACGCAGGCTCGGACTCGCCTCCAACAGCGCTTGCACGTCGGCACGAGACCGAGCCACTGTCTCGATCCACCCCGGACGCGGATCAGCCGCTGGCGAGGCCTCCAGCTTTGCCAGATGCTCGAATATGGTCCGTACGCGGTTCGCCAAACGGCTTTGTTCCGACCGGCTCAAGCTCTCGATTTCCTCAATGATGTTGGGCCAGTCAATTTGGTCGTTGACCCATTCACCACCCTGCGCGCGCCGCAGCAGCGCAGCCTGGTGCTCGGACCATGCCGCGATGTCGGTTTCGTAATCGCTCATGCCGCGACCCCCATGTTGGAGTTTATACCAACACCCGTAGGTATTGTCAATCGCTCCAATACCCTTCGCAATGAGTTGGCGCGATCCTGCGCCAGCGCAACAAGCTGCCCAGCCGCTCAAGCCCGCCCTCGAAAGCGGGCTTGGGTAGGGCAGGGGCGGCGGTGCGCTTCGTTGCCGGTCGCCCACCCCCGCCAGTACTTTCTTGTAAGAGCCCGAATTTGCGGGAGTTTTGGTTTCCTAAGGTTCGGCTACCCCAATGCTGCCCCCAACTCGATTTTTGGCCCCAACTCGATTGTTGGTTGGCCCGGGCGCATATCGGCTGCGGGATGCCGGTCAGCCTGGCCAAAAATGACGAGCTGAGCCTCGCCGCGGCTCAGGGCTATCATAACGGGCATGACTGACCTCTTGAACCCGCAAGACCCTCCCGCAGCTGCAGATTGGATCACGCATGCTTCCAGCGATGACGATGCTGTTCTTGACCAGCTTGAGCGCAGCATTCCCGTCCGGCTGATCGCCACGCTTGGCGAGTTTACCGTGGCCTTCGTCGATCAGCGTGCCACCGAAGCGGGGATTGACCCGCCTCGGCGTGTCAATCCCCGCTTTGAAACAATCCGCTGCCACGTCGTGCCGCACATGAACGCCCCTGCGGACATAGTACAGCACGACAATCCCCTACTGCCGCGCATAGCGACGCAACTTGCCGCGGTCGAGCGTGACCCCGAGTCCCGGGCCAGCGGGCAGGTGGATGTGAAAGTCCGCGAAGCGCACCGGCTCCTGCACGAGATCATCGGTCAGGATCTGCGGACCGAAATGCTCGCAGCCCCAGTCCAGGGTGCGCAGCCCGGCGAAGGCGTGCAGATGCGCGGCCGCCCCAATCGAACTTTCCAGCAGGCAGCCGCCATAGAGGCCGATGCCCGCCGCCTCGGCCACCGCGGCGACACTGCGCAGGTTCAGCAGCCCAGCATGTTTCACCAGCTTCAGGGACACCACGTCGGCGGCGGCGGCCCGCGCGACGTCGAGCATGTCGTGCGCCGAGAAGACACACTCGTCGGCCATCAGCGGCACGGCCGAGCGGGTGCGGACGCGCGCCATACCCAGGAGGTTCCACGCCGGGAGCGGCTGCTCCACCAGCCGGACGCCCGTCTCCGCCAAGGCCGGCAGGTAGCGGACGGCGGTGTGTTCATCCCAGGCCTGGTTTGCATCCACGATGAACGTCGCGCGTCCCTCCAACGCGCCGGCCAACCGACGCAGACGCGCAAGGTCCGCCGCCGGCTCCTGCGCGCCGATCTTCACCTTGAAGGTGTTGTGCAGCCGCGCGGCGAGCTTGGCCTCGGCTTCGGCAATCTCCTGGTCCGGGTCACCTGACGCCAGCGTCCACAGCACGGGAACCCGGTCGCGGACGATGCCCCCCAGCAGCACCGCGGCCGGGACATCCAGCGTCTTGCCGACGGCATCGAACAGCGCCGTATCAACGGCGGCTTTCGCCGCGTTGTTGCGTTTGGCCGCCGCGTCCATCCGCGCGCCGGCGTCGGTGAACCGGTCGGCTGGCAGGCCGAGCAATGCGGGCGCGACGTAGGCGTCGATATTGGCCTTGATGGCCTCAACACTTTCCTCGCTCCACCGTGGGCCACCGAGCGTGGCCGCTTCGCCGACACCGGTGACGCCGTTGGCGAGGCGGACTTCGACAATGACGTAGCTCTGCGCGGTCACCGAGGTCTGCGCCAGCTTGTGCCGCCGCACGGTCGGGACATCGACAATGGTGCTGCTGATGGCCTGGATCGACAGGTCGCGGCGCAGCTCGCTTGGCACGGCAGTGGGACGGTCGGGCATAGAGGATTACCTCAGGGCAGGGGAACGGCACCCGGCCACCGCCGGGTGGCCAGGTGGATCGGCTAATCAGCAGTTGCGTGCTGACGGTTCACCACCGTGGTGGGCGCGGTCGCCTGTTCCGGATGCAGGACGAAGTCGAACGTGATCTCGGCATACGGTGCGTTCAGGCCCTTTTCGCGGACCGTCGCTGCATCGGTGACGCGCCGCACCTCCGGGATCAGACCGTCGCGGGTGGCGAAGGCGAAGTCGTCATGCAGGTACTCGTCGCCGTCGATGTTGATCTGCGTCGTCAGCTTGCGATGGCCCGGCGCGGACACGAAGAAGTGGATGTGCGCCGGCCGATGGCCATGCCGCCCGAGTTGATCGAGCAGTTCCTGCGTCGGACCGCCGGGCGGGCAGGCATAGCCGGAGGGCAGCAGGGTGCGGAAGCGGTAGCGTCCCTCGGCGTCCGTCTCGATGCGCCGCCGCAAATTGTATTTCGGCTGCGCCGGATCGAAGAACGAGTAGCCGCCCAGCGTGTTGGCGTGCCAGACATCGACGATGGCGCCGGCGATCGGCTTGCCGTCCGGGTCACGAACCTGGCCATCCATGAACAATACCTCGCCTTGCTCGCTGCCATCGTCCAGCCGGGCCTCACCCTTCACGAGCGGGGCGCCTGCGACATACAGCGGACCTTCGATGGTGCGCGGCGTACCGCCTTCGATCCCCGCCTTCTGTTCGGCCTGGTCCAGCCGCATGTCGAGGAAGGTTTCCAGACCGAGGCCCGGCGCCAGCAGCCCGACCTCGCCCGACTGGCCAAGGCGGGTCAGGTAGCCCATCGCCGCCCAGAACTCGTCCGGCTGGACATCGAATTCCTCGATGGTGCGGAACAGGTCGCCCACCACGCGGTGCACGATGCGCTTGAGCCGAGGGTTCCCACCATCGTGGTCCAGGCCACTGGCCTTCATCAGAAGGTCCTTGACGGCGCGGGTTTCCATCAGGCTGTCGGTCATCGTTCTTCCTCCGTTTGTTGGTGATTGCCGGAAGCGGTCCGGCGCCGTCGTTCAACCCCCGTCGTTCATCCCAGGTCGCCGCCCGCCACCGGCAGCGTGACGCCGGTGATGTAGGAGGCTTCGTCGGACGCCAGGAACAGGATGGCGGCCGCCTGCTCTTCGGTGGTCCCGTATCGTTTCATGAGGCTGGAACTGGTCGTCTGCTCGACCACTTGCTGCATCCAGACGTCTTCCTGCGGGGTACGGGACCCGCTGTTGCGCGGGATCCGGCGCGGCGGGGCCTCGGTGCCGCCCGGTGCAACGGCACAGACCCGAATGCCATGCTGCGCGTATTCGAAGGCGAGGCAGGCAGTGACGGCATTGACGCCGCCCTTCGCGGCCGCGTACGGCACCCGGTTGATGCCGCGCGTCGCAACCGAGGACACGTTCACGATCACCCCGCCGCCCTCCCGCAGCATCGCCGGCAGCACCGCTCGGCAGCACCACAGGGTGGGGAACAGCGAGCGGCGGATCTCCGCCTCGATCTGCGCCTCCTCATACTCGGCGTAGGGCTTGGCCCAGATCGTCCCGCCCACGTTGTTGACCAGGATGTCGATGCGCCCGAACCGGGCGATCGCCTCGTCCACCGCCGCGGTTGCCCCGGCATAGGTCTCCAGGTCGGCGTTTATGGCAACAGCGCGGCTTCCGGCTTCCGCGCAGATCTCGGCGACCAGCGGGGAACGGTCGACGAGCGCGACGTGAGCGCCTTCACGGGTTAGACGAAGGGCCACCTCGCATCCGATGCCCTGGGCCGCGCCGGTCACCAATGCGACCTTGCCGGCAAAGCGATCGGGAATGTGTGACATGGCCGCCTCACGCCGCCTGCCGGTCAACTGCGGCCGCGCCGCTGGGGGCAAACTTCTCGTAGTAGAAGTTGGCGGGTGTGACCCCCTGCTGCCGCAGCCATTGGCCGACCGCATCGACCATCGCCGGCGGCCCGCACAGATAGATGTCCACGTCGCCACCGTTCAGCGCGGCCGGGGCAAGATGATCGGTGACGTAGCCCCTGCGTGGATGATCGCTGCCACGGGTTGCGACGCAGGTGGTGAAGGTGAAGCCGTCGATGCGGGCCGCGTGGGCGGCAAGCGCGTCAACCGCAACCAGATCGGCATCATTGGTTACGCCGTAGATCATGTGGATCGGGTGCGGCGTGCCACCCTCTGCCAGGCGGCCGAGCATCGACAGGAATGGGGCAAGGCCTGTGCCGCCGGCGAGGAACAGGGCCGGACGGCGGATGTCGCGCAGGTAGAAGGCGCCCGCCGGTCCTGTTACCTCCAGCAACGTCCCAGGTTCGGCGGTGCGGCGCAGCCATGTGCTCATCAGCCCGGCCGGGATGTCGCGGACCAGGAACGCCAACTCTGGCTCCCCAGGTGCTGAGGCGAAGGAATAGGACCGCTGTGCCGTCGTGCCCGGCACCCGGATGTTGACATACTGGCCGGGCAGGAAGCTGAAGTCGGCCGGGGTCTCGATGGCAAACGCCATTGCCGTCTCCGACAACCGTGTCACCGAGCGCAGTGCCGTCCGGGCGTGCTGCGCCTTCGTCCTGCAGGCGGCCGCGGAGGCGGCCACCGCAACGGCCATGTCGCTCTCCGGCACAATCTGGCAGGCCAGCGCCAGGCCCCGCTCGGCC
>DASQVN010000282.1:0-19638 GCA_035640755.1 Rhodopila sp. | reverse complement strand
TCACGGGCGAACTCATCCCGGGTCAGGTCACCGGGTAACGCCAGCGCCTTCCCTCCCGCGTCGGTGATCTGCCTCACCACAGCCTCGACTGCAGCGGCGTCCAGATCCACCACCGCCACCGCTGCCCCCTCCCTCGCAAACCTCACGGCACCCGCCCGGCCCATCCCCGAACCCGCCGCGGTGACGATGCCGATCTTGTTCTCTAGGCGCATTGATTCCTCCCCTTTTCGGCTTCAGCCGGTTTCCATCGGTAGCGCCGGGTCCTTGGCCCATTCCGACAGCGATGCGTCATAGACGCGCACATCGTCGTGCCCCAGCATGGTCAGAATCATCGCGTCGGCACTGGCCGCGATGCCGCCACCACAATAGGCAATCACCTTGCGGTCCAACGCACCCACAGCGCCCAGCCGGTGGCGCAGCTCATCGGGCGGCAGGAACGTGTTCGTCGCCGGGTCCAGCAGATGCGCCGCCGGAACATTGACGCTGCCGGCGATATGCCCAGAACGGCCGTAGCTGTTCCCGCCAGTCCCGGCATGCTGCTCCGGCAGAACCGCATTCACCGTGCAGACCGCGGCGTCGCCGATGGCAGCCTGCACCTCCTGCTTGCCTACCATCAGGTTGCGGACCTCACGGACCGTAAAGTCACCCGCGGGCCGAGACGTGCCGGGGCCGGTCTCCACCGACCGGTGCTCACGCGACCACTTCTGGAAACCGCCGTTCAACACGGCGGCGTTGTCGTGGCCGAAGTTGCGCAGCAGCCACCAGACCCGCGTCGCCCACCACACATTCGCGGTGCTGTAGGTGACGACCTTGGTGCCGTTGCCTACCCCGAAGCGCCGCATCGCCGCCGCCAACGCCTCGGGCGTCGGGCACATGAAGTTCAGCTTCTGCGTCGTATCAGAGACATCGCGCGACATGTCGCAGAACTGCGCGCCAGGGATATGGCCGCGTTCGAAATCCTCCCGCCCCGGCTTCACTGTGTAGGTGAGCTTTGGATCCGGTATCAGGTGTGTCGTGCAATCCAGCACGACGACCCCTGGGTCGCCCAGATGCTGTGCCAGCCAATCCGTCTCGACCAGGAATTCAGGATGCGCGAAACCCGTCATGGCTCAATGCTCCGCTGGAAGCTGCGCGAGCTCGATCACCGCATTGCCGGTGGACGCCGGATCGAGGAAGATGATCTTCGATCCCCCATGGCCAATGCGCCACGTGTCGCTCTGCAGCTTGATCTTTTTCGCCTTCAGCTCGGCTATCGCTGCCTCGATATCCTCGACCTCGAAGCAGATGTGGAACAGCCCGGTGCCCTTCCTGGTGATCCACTCCGTCACGCCGCTTTCCGGCCCCTGCCCCTCCAGGAGCTCGATGTAGGTCTCGCCCACCGGCAGCATGGCCAGCTTGGTCTGACCGATCTGTTCCTCGTACTCGAGCTCCAGCCCGAACGTATCACGCATCAGGCCGAGCGACTGCTGGATGGAATCGACGGCGATGGCGATGTGCTCGACCCGCTTGACCTTCATGGTGACGCCCTCCGCTGTCAGGAGATGATGATGCCCGCATCCACCGGATGAACCAGCCCGGTCACCTTGCGTGATTCGTCCGAGGCCAGGAACAGCGCCATGTCCGCAATCTCCTCCGGCTCGATCAACCCAAGCAGGTGATCGTCGGCCATCTTGCTGATCGCCGCATTGCCGGCCAGCAGCTTGCGCACCCGTTCCGTCAACGTGACGGACGGTGCGATCGCGTTGACCCGCACCTTCGGCGCGAATTCCACCGCCATCGACCGCGTCATCGCCGCCACACCGCCTTTCGCCGCGGTATAGCAGTCGCGTCCAGGAATCCCCATCAGCGCGACAGTGGACGACATGTTGATCACCGCGCCGCCGCCCGAGGCGATGATCGCCGGAATCCCGAAGCGGCAGCCCAGGAACATGCCGTACAGGTCAAGTTTGATGACGCGCCAGAACTCCTCCAGCGGCGCCTGGGTCACGTCGTTGTCCACCATCGTGGACCCGCCGGCATTGTTGTGCAGGATGTGCAGCGCCCCGTAATGCTGCACGGCCTTCGCGATGGCCGAGCGAATGCTGTCCGGCTCGGTCACGTCGGTCGGGATCGCGATCGCCTCCCCGCCCGCTTGCGAGATCAGTTGCGCCGTCTGTTCGCCGGTTTCCGGGTTGATCTCGGCAATGACGACCCTGGCGCCCTCCTGCGCGAACAGCTTCGCGGTCGCGCGCCCGATACCGGTGCCAGCACCGGTGATGACGGCGACCTTGCCTGCAAGACGAGCCATGTGCCTGCGTTTCCCCCTTGTCGTTGAACGGGAGTGTCAGTCCGTCCCGCTGACAGATCAAGGGGGCGACAGATCAAGGCGCAGGGCGACCGGACGCGACGTCGCCCGCATCCGGAAACCGCTCAAAGGTCGATCAGATTGCTCAGCCGCGTATTCAACCCATCGGCCACGCCCTGCAGCTCGTCCGAGGAGATCGCCTTGGCCTGGTTCCCATTCCGGATGAAATCCCGCATCCGCATGATCTTGCCTTTGTGCTCGGGCTGCACCAGCGTCCTGTCCGACCACAATGCCTCGAACTTCTGCGCGAACAGCTCCATGTTGTATCCGGTTGGCCGGTAGTGGCCGCTGCCGGTATTCACATACAGTACCTGCCCTTCCAGCACGCACCAGTCACCCGCGCAGATCACCGGCTCCCCACCCAGGAAGCTGGAGTGGTGCCGATGCCCCTCGACCGACTTCGCCGTATAGATCTTGTTCGTCCTCGCGGAACAGACGTAGATCCAGGTATTGCCCAGTCCTGTATAGGCACCCGCCGATCCTGTCGTATCGACAAGCTGTCCATCGACCGAAATGGTATTGCCGTTCTTGGCGGCGGCCGCGAAGCTCACCTCGCAGGCCTGCCGCCCCTGCTCGTCCATATAGGTGACCACCAGGCTGGCCGCCTCCGCCCGCTCCGGCGTGAACCCGAGCTTGTTCTTGGCGTGCCCGATCCACCAGGTAAAGTTGTCGACCGTATCCCCAAACTCGAACCCCGCCGGATTCACTCGTTCCAGCCAGTAGTTATGCTCGGCCTTGTCCGAAAACTCTCCGCGCAGGAAACGGATCCCGAAGAACGTCGCGTGCCTGTCCAGTTGTTTGCACAATTCGACAGCTGAATGCCACTTGCGCTGCCCACGCTCCTTCCGCACCGCGGGGGATTTGTGAAAGATGTAGGCGACAAATGCGAAATACGCCTCATCCATGGCGCGGACCGCAGACCGGTCGAGCAGATAGCCACGGTTCATCCGTTTCTGATTCAGCAACGTTGGCAGCAGCAGGTTGTACCGCCGCAGCGCGGCCAGCCCCTTCTGCAGGACAATATTGCGCGATGCCAGAAGATCGGACGGCGGACGAATAACATCAACAGTCATGGTTGGCCTCCCTGCTTTGAGCAGGGCGAACCTATTCTGGCCGTCGGTGCAGGAAAGTGCCCAACGTCACTCGCCGCGCAAATTCATACCCTGGCTGAACGTGATGCCAGCCCCCAATCGCCGTGGCCGGGCGCGCGCGGCCCGGCCATCTACATGCCGGCAGCCACCGGTCCCCTAATGCAGGTCCGCCAATCGCATCGCGTGTCCGAACCGGCGCGACGGTTCCTGCGGATCCCCATACTTCCGATGCATCGCCGTGTGATACGCCGCCGCCACCAGCAGCTTGTCACGGTCCGGTCGCTGGTTGGTGCCGAAATCCATCAACATGCACTGGGCAATCTCCTGATTATGTGGATCATTCCCCAACTTGCACGCCGACAGCGCAATACGTTGCACCAGCGACGCCCGATCCGAGACGTGATCGCAATAGGCCTGCGTCCAGCCAACCGCCTCCAGCCCGTTCAGCGAACAGATCGCCGCATCGACGCGCTCCAGCAACTGCGCCGCACTCATGGAACTTGCACCCGTTGGCCTCTCCGTCGGCACGGGATGCACCTCGCCAAGCCCCTGTTGATGATAGGCCACCCGGTTGGCAAACATCGCCGCGACATAGAGCAGCCGCAGCCTGCGGGGATGATCGAAATTGTCCCAGAACCAGGCGAGCGTATTCTGGTACTCGTAGCAATGGTGCGGCATGTTGAAGTAGTTCGGATCGCGAGTCTCCAGCACGATCTGTGCGACGGCAAGCTGGATCACGTCCAGCACCCGCCGTGGGTCCTTGCCCGCCTTCAGCAGCTTCGTCACCGCTTCCAGGGTCTCGATCTCGCCCTGCCGGATGATCGCAGTTGTCAGTTCTGCCGCTTCCTCCTGGTTCACCGGCTCCCTGTTGCGCAGAACCGCCAGCTCAGCCTCGCTGACGCCGCTGTAGGGCACCGCGTGCAGCGCCTCGCCTTCGATCATCATCTTGATATAGTTGCAGGCAACTTCATACGTCGAGTACCAGCGCGGCCCCACCGCAATGTCCAGCGCGCCGGCATAGATCACGTTCCGCGCGTTGTCCCAGCCCAGCGCATTGCCCAACTCTACGGTCGAGCGTGCCCGATACGCCTTGTGTCCCGTCGTATATGATCGGTTGTGAAGCAGCCGGTCCTGCATATCGATCAGGCCGGCGAAGCACATCTCGGCCAGCACCTGTCTTCTCTCAGCCGGGTTCTGCATCAGCCCGAGGAACACGCGATACGCGTCGATGACCTGGCCGCGGTGTACCAGCGTCATCCAATGGTTCAGTCGTTCCTTCAACGGACCGTTCAGTGCCAGCGGCTCCTGGTCCGGCCAATACACCACTGGCGCCGGCGGCGCCTCCACCGCGCCGAGGTTGCCGCGTTGACGCGTGTAATGGCCGGGCGCCTTGTTGATCTTCTGGTTCCAGATGTCCAGGCCCGTGGGGATGTACCAGATCGTCTGCGCCATCGGCAGCATCGCCAGGTGCGGCGGCAGCATCCGCGTCAGGTTGATCGTCGCCCGCGCCGACAGCAGGCAATGGTCGTTGTTGACGAAGTTCGGGTAGCCGTCATCCATCCGCTCATGATACGGAACATGCGTATAGGGCGCATGAATGCGCACCCCCTCGGCGATGATCTCGTTCAGCGGCCGGCCGGCACGAACCAGCTCATAAAAGACGTCGCTGGCGCCTTTCTGGTCCCGCATCAGACAGCGGTCCTCCAATTTCTCATACAATTGGCGGACCACGCTGCTGATGTGATGGTCGGACGCGGCGTGCGTATCCATGGCGGTTCCTCCACTTCCCTCTGCGCTTTTCGTCATACTAAACTCGACCGGAAGCGCGCGACAACCGTCGCCGCCGGAAACGGGAGGGGAAATGTCGATAAATGCAGCGCAATCCAGCACGGAATGGCGCGTCAGCATCGTCGCCGGCACCGGCGAGCCCGGCTATTCCGGCAACAATTCAAACGCCCTCTCCGCCCGGCTGAACAACCCGTTCGACCTGACGCTCTCCCCCGACGGAAGCATCCTATTCTCCGACACGTTCAACCATTGTATCCGCCGGATTGACAGCCGTACCGGAATCATCACCACGCTGTGCGGCACCGGCGAAAGGGGCGATGCCGGTGATGGCGGCCCCGCGGTTGCCGCAAGGCTGAATGAACCCTACGGCATAGTTGCCGACCGCAAGGGCCGCATCTATCTCGCCGACCGCCTCAACCGCCGCGTGCGGATGATCGATGAGACCGGAGCGATCAGCACCCTCGCCGGCACTGGCCAACCCGAATACAGCGGCGACGGCGGACCAGCCGACAAGGCCGGCCTCGTCGAACCGAACGGCCTTGCGCTGGCCCCGGACCAGCAGCGCCTGTTCATCGCCGACGTCGCCGGTCACCGTGTGCGGGTCGTCGACCTCGCCTCCGGCACCATCGCCACCTTCGCAGGGACCGGTGAAGCCCGGCATGATGGTGACGGCGGACCAGCCGCCAGCGCCTCGATCTTCGGCGCCCGCGCCGTGGCCTTCTCGCCCGATGGCTGCCTCTATGTCATGGAGCGTCAGGGAAGCTGCATCCGTCTCATTCACAATGGCATCATCGAAACCGTCGCCGGCACCGGCGCGCACGGCTATGCCGGCGACAACGGCGACGCTCGGCAGGCCGTTTTCGACCGGCCCAAGGAGATGGCCGTCGCCCCGGACGGCAGCGTCTTCGTCGTCGATACCGAAAACAACGCCGTCCGCTGGATCGATGCCCGGACATGGCGGATTACGACGATCGCCTCAGGCCTGGCCCGCCCGCACGGCGCGCTGGTCATGCCCGACGGCTCGGTACTGGTCGGCGACAGCGAACACCACCAGATCAGACGCCTCTCCCCTTGACCGCTCCCCGCGCCAGCATCGTTGCGATCGTATCCGCAAGCTGGGCTGTCACCACGCTCATGGCAGCAACCAATGCGCCCGTCGTGGCGTTTGTAGGCCGCTCCGTGAACCGCACGCCGCGCGTGCTGCTCCCGCGCGCTTCCACCGCAACCTGCGCCATCAGCAGCACCTCGCCCTGCCGGTCAAGGTCGAAGCGCTGGAGGTTCACCTCCACGGTGGCATCCGGCGCCGTTGTGATGGCTCCTGCCTCTGCATACACCGTGCTCCCCGGCAGCCGCTGCCCGAGTTCCTCAACCAGCACCCGCGCCAGCATCGCATCCAGCGGCTCCCCCCACCACTCGTTGGCCAGCACGTCCATCCGGTACCCTTCCGAGGATCTGACGATCTGCGACCGCTCCAGATACCGCGGCAACCCGATCGCCCGCAGCTCGATGTTCCGCGGCGCGCCATTGCGGACCGCCCCAGGCTCCGCCGCCAGCACATACAGCGTCGGGTTCGGCGAGGAACACGCGGCCGGCCACGCCGCGAGGCTCCGCAGCACCCACCGGCGGCGCCACATCATGGCGCCCCCTGGTCGGTCCGGCCGCGGATCAGCGCCTCGGGATGGCGCGAGAGCAGATCAGCCAACACCCGGATCGACCGCGCCGCATCGGAAAGCTGGCCCATCATCCGGCTCAGGTCGCGGTTGAACCGCGAATCACCGCCATAGCCCGACTCGAACGACGTGGTCAGCCGATTGAGATGCCGCACCGACTCCTCCAGATCCGAGGCGATGGCCGGCATGCGGTTCGTCATCGGCGTCAGCCCGTGATTCAGGTTGGCGACTAGTGTCTGCGTCCCGGCCAGCGTTGCCTGCAGTTCGGCCAGCGAGTCCGACAGGCGCTTGTCTCCCATCAGCGCATTGGTGTTGACCAGAAGCTGGCTCAGGTTCTGCCCGATGGTGGCAAACGGGATGTCATTGAGCCGGTTCACCAGGTTCGTCGCAGCCGATGCGACATCCTCGGCGCTGCCGCCCAGCACCGGGATCACGTAATCGTCCCCCGACTTTCCCAGCACCTCCGTCCCGGCGTCCTTGTAGAGGTCCAGCGCCAACTGCTTCTGTCCTGTCAGGAAATTCGCGCTTTCCAGCTTCACCCGCAGCCCGCGGCGAACCAGATCCGCCAGCCGAGCGTCCAGGTCACCGCCCTTCGGAAGGTCGAGCAGCGAGACGCGCTGCGGCTCCAGCGTGAAGTGCACGGGAGCCACGACGTTATCGATAGCCTGGTCATACTCCAGCGACGCACCGGTGACCGTGCCAATCTTCAGCCCATGCAGCGTGACCGGAGCGCCCGTTGTCAGTCCCGAAACAGACCCGGTGAAGTTTGCGACAAACGGAATGCTGCGGGTATAGGCAGCCGAGTCGGCAGCCTCCTGGTCGACATACAATACGAACGTACGGTCCGCCTCGCTCTCGGCCGTTTCGGTTGACCCGTCCGGCGTATCAAACGCGATGCCCCCCAAAAGGACCGAGCGCAGCGACTCCACCTGAAGCTGCAGTCCGGTGCCCGTCAGCGCAACCCTCATCCCCGACGCATTCCAGAACCGGGAATCGTTGTGGACATATTTGTCGAATGGCGCGCGGACGAAGACGTGCACCGTGATCTCGCGCGCCATCTCCCCGATGTCCCAGCCCAGCACCTCCCCCACATCCAGGTCACGGAACATGATCGGTGAACCCAGGTTCAGGGACCCGATCCGCTGCGCCTTCAGCAGGAACGTGCGCCCGGGCACGTCGGACTGCAGCACCGGCGGGTTCTCCAGCCCGACGAACTCACGCTTCGGCTCGCCGCCACCGCCCGGCGCGGGCAGCAGGTCGATATAGGACCCGGAAAACAGCGTCTGCAGCCCTTCGAGCGAACCGGCAAAGAACCGCGGCCGCACCACCCAGAACCGGGCGCCCTCGGTCAGCAGCGGCTCCGCCTCCCGGCTCATGCGCACGGTGACCTCGACGCCCTTCCGGTCCGGCGCCAACTGCACCTTCGTCACCACGCCCATATCGACATCCTTGTGCCGCACGTGCGACTGGTTCGCCTGCAGCCCCTCGGCGGTCTGGAACGTAATGGTGATCAACGGCCCACGCTGCGACAGCGTGGACCACGCGAGCCAGCCGCCGATGATCAGCGTCACCACCGGAATCGCCCAGATCCAGGAAATGCGCCGCTTGTGGTCGAGCCTGGACCGCACGACGGCGGTCGGATGCGTCTCGCTCATGCCCTCTGGTCCCGCTCGCGCGCGCTGTCCCACATCAATCTTGGGTCGAAGCTGCGGGCCGCCAGCATGGTCAGGATGACCACAGCGGCAAACGCGATCGCTCCCGGCCCCGGATACACGCTGGCGAGTTTGCCGAACTGCACCAGCGCCACCAGGATCGACCCCATGAAGATGTCGATCATCGACCAGCGGCCAATCGCATCGATGATGCGGTAGAGCGCGGTCCGGTCATTCAGCCCCCAACCGCTGCCGCGCTGGGTGGTGATCAGTAGCACGGCTAGCCCGATCAACTTCAGCACCGGTACCGCGATGCTGGCGAAGAACACCAGCGCCGCCAGCGGCCACAGCTGCGCCTCGATCAGCTCCCTCACCCCACCCAGGATCGTGCTCGGCTGACCGGCGCCCAGGCGGATGATGGTCAGAACCGGATAGGCGTTGGCTGGAATATAGAGCACCAGCGCCGCGATCGACAGCGCCCAGGCCCGCTGCACGGCCCACGGCTTGCGGTCGTGCAGCCGGAACCCGCAACGCGGGCAACGCATCCCCGGCGCGGCCCGGCAGACCAGGCCGCAGGTCATGCAGCCGATGCGCCAGCGCCCCCGGCCGGAAGCCGGGCGGTCGGCGGTTCCCGGATTCTCCTCCAGCACCCTGCGGCGCCGGCGCCGCTCGGGCTCCATCGCCTCCCATACCGCCTGGTCGTCCAGCGTGTGATCGGCCAGGACACTGATGACCATCAGGCCTGCGAGCGCATAGACGGCCGGGCCCAGGTCCACGGTCGCCATCGCCTTCAGGCGTACGTACGCGACAAACAGCGCCAGCAGGAAGATCTCCACCATCGACCAGGGCCGCAGGTGCGCGACCCAGGCGAAGATCGCCCGCAGCTCCGCCGGCGGGCGCCTGAGCCGCAGCCCAAGCAGGACTGCGAGCATGCACAGCACCCGCGCCAGCGGCACCGCCATCGTCGTGACCAGCACGACCGCGGATACCTCCCACATGCCGTAGCTCTCCAGCGCGGCCGGCCCGCTGACCAGCCCCGCCATCCGCGCCTGCCCCGCCGTGGAGACCGACATGATTGTCATGGTCGCGCCCAGCAGGAACAGCAGCAGCGCGCTCAGATTGAGCGCCAGCGGCAGGCGCAGCGGGTCGCGCCGCGTATGCCGCAGCACCGCGTCGCAGCGCAGGCACGCCGCGCGCGACTCCGGCGGCATCGCCGGTAAAATCTGGATCTGGCCGCAATCCATGCACTCACACAATCGCGGGGCCGTCGCATCAGGCCCCCTGGAATCCAATGGCATTGCTGTCCTGCCAGCAAGAAGCGCGTCGTCCCGCGTAGCAGTTAGCATGACGCGCCGCCCAGAACACGAACGCAAATGTTGCAGCACGCAAGAATCGCCCCAGGCGTCCGGTCGGCTTCCTTCTTCGTCCGGTCGCCAACAGGCCTTCAAGGACGATCGGGGCGATGCAACTGCGGAAGTGGGGTACCAGGACCGGACCGGCGGCGTCAGTACCGAGGCACTGCGACCACGGACAAGCCCGCATGCGGCGGGAGCCAATGCCCCCGCCGCACCTCATTGATCACGCAGCTGCGAGCTCCGGCTCGGCGAACAGACGCCGCCGCGCTGCGGTGCGGACCAGGTAGGCCGATAGCCGGCGGGAGGCGAACCCCGCGCCATAGGCGAAGCGCATCAGTGGCCCGAAATTATTCGCCGCCGCGGTCCCTACCACGAACAGCCCGGGCACCGAGGTCTCGAAATGGGTTGACAGCTCCGGCGTGTAATCCGAGCAACGCAGCGTCTCCCGTATGGTCGGACCGAGGAAGCGCAGCCGCCGCATGTCAACCTTGAACCCGGTGGCAGCGATCACGTGGTCAACCTCCACCACCCGCTCGCCCTCGTTGTCTATACGCAGCGTCACCAATGCCTTGTCGCCAACGCGGCGCGAGCCCGCCAGCTTGGCGCCTAGAATGACGTTGACGTCGCGCTCCACCACTTCCCGGCTCGTCCATCCCGGGGCCGGCCCAAGGTGCTTGCGCACGACAAGGTGCCGGAGGTCGCGCGGCATCTGGTAGAACAGCAGCGGCGCATAGACGCAGGCCAACGAGCGCCAGCCGTAGCCAAGCCCCGTCTCCGGCTCCTGGATCCGTTCCAGCAGGCTGCGCGGACGCGGCGGATCGCAATACGGGATGTAGCTACGCCGAGCGGCGACGGAGACGTCGGCGCCCTTCGGGCTCATGAGCGCGGCGAGCCCGATGCCGGACGCGCCGCCACCAATGATCAGCACACGTTGGCCGGCAAACCCGCCCAGCAGATGATGATCGATGCTGTGACTGCAAAGCGGCCCCTTGACGGCATCGAGCTCCGGCGGCGTATAGTCAAAACTCGCAATACCGGCGGCGATTACTACACGACGCGCAGTAACGACTTCATCGCTATCAAGTCGAAGGGTGAAATAATCCCGATTCCTATCCAGGCTGGTAACCCAGCGTTCATCCAGCATCGGCACGAAGCGCCGCTGGAACGCAACGCCATAGTCGCAGAAGGTCTGGAGCGGCACGGGCAGTCCGGTGTCCTGGTACGGCAGGCCGTGATCGTGGCAGTACTCCTTCAGCGTGAGCTTGTTCTCCGGATGCCACAGATTGGACGCAAAACCCTCGGATTTCAGCACCATGCCTTCCGGCATGCGGTTGCGCCAGGTATGCATGGGCTGCCCGAATACGCGGATATTCAAGCCGGCCGTTGCGAGGTATGCGGCCAGCGAAAGGCCGTATGGACCGGCGCCGATGATCGCGACGTCTGTCACTGCGCCCATTCTCGTCCTGCTCCTATACGTGACCCGAACGGACTCATCACAAGCACTCCATCGCTGTGGCAATTGCCTTTCCTTGCCGTTCCGCCTGTGGTGTTCTGACGCAACAGCAATAAGACCAGATCGCAGAATGGACCTTGTTTTGTCCAGTAACTCACTCGTAAATGATGGTAGATCGATGCAAACACCATCGCTGGAACTATCACGAAATCGGGGCTCGGCACCCCCGGTGCTACAGGAAAATGACTCTGACGCCGATGTGATGCCGCCAGGCGCCGTGCCAGGCCATGAACCTCATGTCCTGCTCGCCACCACCTGTCGTCTCCCCTCCACCGCTCGGCTGGCGATGGAGCTGCATGCCGCTGGCGCCACCATCAGCCTCATCGCACCCAGGGGCCACCCGGCCCGCGTGCTGACCTTCCTGGCCAACCAGGCGGTCTATCGGGCGACCGCCCCAGCCCGCACGTTGGCTCGGGCCATTACGCGCCTGCAGCCTGACCTGGTCATTCCCTGCGACGAACGCACGGTGCGCGACCTGCATGCGATCTGTCGCCACACACAAGATACCGCCCTGCGCGCGTTCATCCAGCGTTGCACCGCCCCCAGCAACCAATTCAACACCGTTACCTCCCGCGCCGAGCTGCTCGCGCTGGCCAGGGCAGAGGGCGTGCGCGTGCCCGACAACGCCCCACTGCCCGATCGCCGCGCCCTGCACCGCTGGCTCGAGGCGCACGCCACGCCCTTTGTCATCAAGGCCGACGGAAGCTGGTCCGGCTTCGGCGTGCGCGTGATCTCCGATGCACGCACGGCGGAACATGCCTTCCACGCCCTGGCCCGTCCGCTCAGCCTGCGCCTTGCGTTGCGTGAAGCCTTGCTGGAAGGCAACTATTTTGCATTTCGCACCTGGTGGCGCAGCGAACCACCCGCCCTCTCGGTACAGTCCTTCATCGATGGCTGGCCGGCCAATATCGGCGTGGCCTGTTGGCGAGGTGAAATTCTCGCAACCATCTGCGCCGAGGCCGTTGCCACCGAAACCGCCACCGGCCCCTCCACCGTCGCCCGGATCATCCATAACCCTGAGATGATCGAAGCCGCCCGGCGCATCGTCGGCGCCCTCAATCTCTCCGGCCTGATCGGCTTCGACTTCATGATCGAGGCCGCCACCGGCGCCGCCTACCTGATCGAAATGAACCCACGCAACACACCGATCTGCGCGTTGCGCCTCGGCCAGGGACGCGACCTGCCGGAAGCGCTACTCGCCAGGGCTGCCGGACGCCCCAGGCGCGAACGTCCCGCTCGCACCGAGCGCGACATCATCGTGTCCTTCCCGGAAACCTGGATGCTCGACCCGACCAACAACTTCCTGCGCAGCGGCTTCCACGACGTGCCCTGGGAACAGCCGGCACTGGTGCGCAAGCTCCTGCAGCCGGAGCGTCGCGAGCGTTACCTCGTCTTCCGCCTGCTCCGAAAGGCATGGCATGCCCGCCAGCGACGCGGCACCACCTGACCCACCCCCGGTGCGGGAGCCGCCGCACGACCAGGACCCAACCGGCGTAGCCATTGTGCCTGCCGCCCAGCTTGGGCCGGCACGCCGAACCACTTCACGTCCCGGTGACCCACCCGGATCACCGGTGCAACGCATGCCTATCTCCCTTGCCGACACGCCCGGCTTGAAGCCGCAGCACCGCATGCGCCGACCGTCGAACCTGCTGGTTGACAGCCTGAGGACGCCGCCCGTCACGCGGCCGCCCGAGCCGACTCGGCCGACCAGCTACGTGGACCTGTATGGTCTGTCCAAGCGCCCGTTCGGGGGTAAGGTGGAAGGGGCCGCCTACATCCTCTTCCCCTCCCATCGGCGCGCATTCGAACTGGTGGTCAATCATCTGCTCAGTGACAACGGCGTCGTGCTGCTGACCGGAGAGGAAGGCATCGGCAAGACCGAGATGCTGCGCGCTGCAGCCGATGTCGCCGAAGGCAACGGACTGCATGTGATCCGCCTCTTCCGCCCCCCCGATCGGCGGCTGACCTGCACCGAGCTCATCGCTGCCCTCACCGGTGACATCGAGGCATCACCGGATGACGTCGTGCGTACCGTCCAGGCCGGCAACCGTAGGGCCGTCCTGATCGATGACTTCGACCTGCTGCCGGCGGATTGCCTGTCGGTGCTCCGGCCGTTGATGGAAATGCAGGACGAACGGCTGGTAATGCTGCTCTCCGGCGCCTCCGGCATCCGCCGGCCGGAAGTCATGCCGCTCCTTGCCACACTGCGTAACACCGTCCGCCTGATCCCCCTCTCCCCCGCCGAGTGCCGCCAGTTCATCGAGCGGTCACTCTGGGTCGCCGGCGGCACCACCCGCCGCCTGATCGAAGCCGACGCCATCAGGCTGGTCATCGCCCAGTCTGGCGGCACGCCCGGCCGCATCGGCCGCCTGATGGAAGCCGCACTGACCGCCGGCTTCGCGCGCGGCGACGCAATGATCACCACCCGCACCATCGGCGCCGCAATCGGCCCGCGCAGCCGCCCGCACCACTGGCAGACACCATCGGGCGACGGCGTCGTCGGTCGAGCCTTGGCGATGATGTCGATCGTGCTGTTCCTGGCGGGCGCAAGCGTGTTCGCCTACAAGGCCATGCACGGCCCCCAGCCATCGGCGCCGGCTTCCATCCCGCATCAGCCCGCGGCCGAAACGGCACAGGAGGCAGCGCCGCCGCAGGCCGCCACACTCCCCACCGAACTGATCGCCGCGCTCCTGAAGCGAGGGAATGATTCGCTCGCTCTCGGCAATCTTGCCGTCGCGCGATCATTGTTCCAGAAAGCGGCCGAGGGCGGCAGCGCCGCCGCCGCCCTGGCCCTCGGCAAGACATACGACCCCCATGAACCGATATCCCAGCCCGGCAATGCCGATCCCGGCACGGCCGCCACCTGGTACCGCAAGGCCCAGGCACTCGGCGACCGAACCGCGGCCTCGCTCCTCCAGCGGCTGGCCGCCCAGCACTGATCGCGCGGCCCGTCGCCTGTAATTTACCGACAAGTAACGATCAGCAGAGCCGACGCGCCGCCGCTGTGACGCGCTACAGCCCGAACAACACCCTGGCGTTGCCACCCGCAATCGCGGCCCTGTCCTCAGCACTCAGCGACGCGACCGCTGCAATATGCGCGATCGGGTCATACTCGCCCATGTCGTATGGATAATCGGTCCCGAGCACGATCTTCCCTGCGCCGAACAGCTTGACCAGCGCTTCCAACTGATGCGGTGTAAACACGATCGTATCCAAATAAATTTTCTTCAGATACGTGCTCGGGGGTTGCGGCAGCCGGCCATGCGCGTCGCTGCGGGCGCCCCATGCATGGTCCATCCGTCCCGAGTAGGCCGGCAGGTATCCCCCGCCATGCGACGCGATGATCTTCAGGTTCGGATACCGCTCCAACACGCCATCGAAGACCAGGTAGTGCAGCGCCATCGTCGTATCCAATGGGTTGCCGATGACATTGCTGAAATAGAACCGGCCGAAGCGGCGCGGCTCGGTGAAGCCGTGGGGATGGATGAACACCACCGCGCCCAGCGCCTCGGCCTTGGCCCAGAACGGCTCGA
The DNA here is from genome assembly GCA_035640755.1 of Rhodopila sp. Taxonomy (GTDB): domain Bacteria; phylum Pseudomonadota; class Alphaproteobacteria; order Acetobacterales; family Acetobacteraceae; genus Rhodopila. Next base: position 4,692 of record DASQVN010000282.1, on the reverse strand, counting down.
AGTCCGGGTCGGACAGTTCGCGTTCGCCGACATGTGCCAGCACCTCGCAGCCCTTCAAATCCAGACGCGTCATCGCATATTCCAGCTCGGCCGCCGCCACGTCCCCACCTGCTTGCAGCGGAACCGAGCCCATCCCGGCCGGAATCCGCCCGCGGTTGCTGCTGACGATGGCCGCGATGCCTTCATTCACCATCCGCGCTGCCTCGACGGCAAGATCGGGCGGAATGCTGTAGTAGCACTGCGGCGGCGCCGGGCTGATCACCTGCGCATCGATGCCCATCGCGTCGAAGTCCCGCAGGCGCAGCGGCATGTCGGTCAGGTTCGGCGTCCGGTCCTCATCCTGCTTGCGGGTCAGGATGCGGGTCTCCTCGGCGTACGCCGCGGCCCGCGGATCAGGCTGCAGGTGCGGACGGACAAATTCGGCGGCAGCCGGGATCAACACATGGGCGTGGATATCGACCGTCAGGCTCTTCGGCCGGACCTCGCGGCCAGGACGGCCATGGGCACGCGCCGCAGTCAGGTTGTAGCGATTGTTTGGATCGGCCATCGCGGTTGCTCCCGTGTGCGCGGTTCGAGGCGCCCCGCTCACAAGGCAACTCACGCGCCCGAGCAGGAGGGTCTTGGTACGGCAACGTTGACCCAGGCCAGCACCGAAGGCAATGCGGGAGGATCAGTCCTGGCGGTAGTTCGGCGCCTCCCGATCGATCGCCACGTCATGTACGTGGCTTTCGCGCAGCCCCGCGCCGGTGATGCGCCGGAACCGGGCATTGGCTTGCAGCGCGGCGATATCGGCGCTGCCGGTGTAGCCCATGCCGGCCCGCAAGCCGCCGACGAGCTGGTGTACCACGTTGGCTACCGGCCCCTTGTAGCCGACGCGCCCTTCCACCCCCTCCGGCACCAGCTTGAGTTGGTCCTTGATGTCCTGCTGGAAGTACCGGTCCGCCGAACCCCGCGCCATCGCGCCAAGGCTGCCCATGCCGCGATACGATTTGTAGGACCGTCCCTGGTACAGGAACACCTCGCCCGGTGCCTCATCGGTGCCCGCAAGCAGGCTGCCGATCATGCAGCAATCCGCGCCGGCGGCGATTGCCTTGACGACGTCGCCGCTGGTACGCATCCCGCCATCAGCGATCGTCGGAATGCCGTGCTCCTTGCAGGCTGCGGCTGTCTCCAGCACGGCGGTGAACTGCGGCACGCCGACCCCCGCCACCACCCGCGTGGTGCAGATGCTGCCCGGTCCGATGCCGATCTTCACCGCATCCACCCCGGCCTCGATCAGCGCCAGCGCACCCTCCGGTGTGGCGACGTTCCCGGCAATCACCTGCGCGGTGTTGGACATCTTCTTGATGACCTCAATGGAACGAAGCACGCCGGCGGAATGCCCATGCGCCGTATCGACCACGATCACGTCGGTCTCCGCAGCCAGCAGGGCACGTGTGCGGGCCTCGCCGTCTGCACCCACCCCGGTGGCGGCCGCAACGCGCAGCCGGCCAAGCTCATCCTTGTTGGCCAACGGATGCGACTCGGCCTTGTCCATGTCCTTCACCGTGATCAGGCCGATGCAGCGGTAGGAGTCGTCCACCACGATCAACTTCTCGATCCGGTGCTTGTGCAGCAGCCGCCGAGCCTGCTCGGCGCCGACATTCGCGGTGACGGTGACCAGGTTCTCCCGCGTCATCAGTTCGTACACCTTCAGCGTCGGCTCGGTTGCGAACCGCACGTCGCGGTTGGTGATGATACCGACCAGCCGGTTCGTCTCCCTCTCCACCACCGGGATGCCGCTGATGCGGTGGCTCGCCATCAGAGCCTTGACGTCGGCCAGCGTCTGATCAGGGTGGATGGTCAACGGGTTCACCACCATGCCCGATTCGAACTTCTTGACCCGTCGGACATGGGCGGCCTGTTCCTCGGGCGTCAGGTTCTTGTGGATGACGCCCATGCCGCCAAGTTGGGCCATCGCGATCGCCATCTCGGATTCGGTGACCGTGTCCATGGCCGAGGAAATCAGCGGAATGTTCAGCGTGATCCCGCGGGTCAGCCGCGTTGCCGTGCTGGTCGCGGACGGCAGAACCTGGGAATAGGCGGGAACGATAAGCACGTCGTCGAATGCCAGCGCTTCCTCGACCCGGCTCGTCTGGGCCGGGGAGGATGTCGGCAAGGTGTGTTGGGGAGTATCGAATGCCATGGGCGGGGCGCCTTTCCGCTACCTTGGCGCCCCCCCTTAATCCGCGGGCCGCAACTACGCAAGCGTCCCTGTATGAAGAAGCCTTTCCCCTGCACGTCACCCGGCGGCCCTTTCGCAGCTTGGACAGGAGCGCCTCGTTGCGCTATCCGGTATCCCCGTCCCACGAATGAGCATAGCCAGCGCCGGCCGAAGAGGGACCTCGAAATCTGCGGTTTTCAACCCGCCCCGGCCATAACTCGCTTCGCAAATCACCTCATGCGCTCAATTGTCTCCGCTACCGGCAGACCCCGGGAGTCATGGCTGAGAAGGGTGATGGTAATTTCACCATAGGTACAGGTCATCGCCGGCCTTCGACATCGAGGCACCGAAGCCGGCTGCGTCGGACCAGTTTCTCAACAAAAGGCTTGCATGCATGCTGCACCGCACAATATTCTGCGGACGCGCGCCACGGGTTGCGCTTCCAGGGGTTTTGCGATCCATGAGACCTTTCGATCAACATCGGCGCGGACGTCATGACAACGGGCATCACACCAATCTGACGGCATGGCTGCCCGTCGTCGCAGCGATGGCCATCATGGTTACCGGCTGCCTAAGTACGTTCCTGGTCCTGCAATTGGATGAATTCCGTCCCAAGCTGGGCGACATCGTGGCCTTCCGGCCCGGGTCGCAGGATACCGACATGTGGCAAATGACAATCCCCGCCACGGTCGTCTCGGATGATGGCACCCCGGTCGCGGCCTGCAATCTTGACCCGAATGTCATGGCGGAACGGGGCGGCAGCCTGATCGTCGAGGGCGTCCGCTCCAAGCCGACGCTGCAGTACACGATTCACTGGTCCGGGACCCGGACCACCAAGGACCAAACCTCATGCAGCGATGCAGCCAACTTGGTGGTCTCGCGGACGGATCTGCAGCGTCTGGCTAACGCCGCCGGCGGCTTCGGTGTCAGCGACAAAGGTGTATCCAACTAAACCGCGGCTAGTCGGAGAACCGTAGTTTCTCCTGGTCGGGCGCGAGGTAATCCTTGACCCAGAGCCGATCGGCAACGGCATAGGGTTGTTGATTGACGGTTGCCTCGAAGGCGGCGACGCGGCGGATCAGGTCGTCTTTTGTGGCATGGCAGTGGTGATAGGTGACGTCCTCGCGCAGCCAGCGCCACAGCGGCTCGACCGGCATCAGATCGGGACTGTAGCCGGGCATCGGGATCAGGCGGATGCCTAGCTCGGCGGCGGCCGAGCAGACGGTCTTGGCCCGGTGATAGGGCGCGCCGTCCCAGATCAGGATGAGCTTGCGAGTGGGGAATTCGGTGCGCAAGCGGCGCAGCACGTCGATGGTGTGGGCCCCGTTGGCGCGCGCATAGGGCAAGATCCGCACCGCGGCCTCGGTGTAGAGATACAGGCCATAAAACGTGACCTTGGCCGCCAGGCCAGGGGAGGCGGAGGCCACGTGGAAGCGCTTGCCGCGCTCGCCCCAGCCAGCGAGATCGACGTCCTGATGGCCGTGGGCTTCATCGAGATAGACCAGGAGGTGGCGGTCCCGCTGCGCGGCGTCCAGCACAGGGCGCAACTGCCGCAGAAAGTCCTGGCGCCGCTCGGGATGGGCGCGGCCGAGCAGCTTGCAGGCCTTTTTCCACGACAGATCGAGCCGGCGCAGGGCGGCGCGGATCGTCTCACGGCAAGGGCGCACCGCAAACCGCGCGCGCACCAACCCCGCCAACCGCCGCAAGGTCCAGCGTGGCTTCGGATCCGCCCCAGCTACGGGGGGATAGGCGGCGTGGTGCTGGGCCTCACGGACGGCGGCGCCAAGGGCGGCCTCGATCTCTGGGCAAAGCGGGGGCGGCCACCGGTGCGCTGATAGCTCAGCGCCGCGGGGCCGTGTTCGTTGTAGGTATGCAGCCAGCCCATCACGCCCTGCGGGTGGCGGCCGGTGCGTTCAGCAACCGTGGTGGCAGAGGCGCCTTGGGTGATCTCGTGCAAGGCCAGGAAGCGCTCGCGGGTGCGGGTGTGGCGGGCACGGAGCGCCCAATGCCGCAGATCCGCTGGCGTTTGGCCCCAGCGCTCATAGTCAATGCGTAACAATGGTCCGAACCAAGCCTCTCGGGAAAATCCCTATGTAGGAAGCGCCGCCACTCGACCAACGACCCAACTACGGGTCTCAAACTGGACACGGTTTAGGTGGCTTGCCTTTCGTCAAGATCGCATATGCGGCAATTCTGGCTAGTCCCGCACCCGATTGACCGTCACGCGTTGCCGGAAATCAATTTATGGGAACGCGTGGCAGTAAATTAGACCGGGAGCCCCTTGGGGGGCGAACCGGAACGGGGGACACTCTGGCCGCTGCCGACGGCGCGGCCGGATGCCCGCGCAATTTCCGGTAACGCGTAACCGAAATTCTGCCGCGCGGCCGGTCAATCATCTGCGTTATGGCAAGCGCCCGCATTTCCCGTAACGCGTTCTCGTAACGCGCAAGGACGCTTGATCCGGGCGCGGCGCTGACCGCCTTTTTGGC
>DASQVN010000281.1:0-5292 GCA_035640755.1 Rhodopila sp. | reverse complement strand
CCGGTCACGATCACGCTGGATGCGGACGGCATCCCCTGGATCCAGGCCGGCTCGGACACGGACGCGGCCGCCGCGCTCGGCTTCATGCACGCGCGCGACCGCATGTTCGAGATGGAGCTGATGCGTCGGGCGGCCTCCGGGCGGTTGTCGGAACTCGCCGGCCCGGTCACGCTGCGGCTCGACCGCACGAACCGCGTGCTCGGCCTGCGGCGGCGCGCCGAGGCCGACCTCGCCACGCTCGACAAGGCCACGCGCGCCCAGCTCGAGGCCTATGCGCGGGGTGTCAATGCCTGGATCGCGCTGCGGGGCCGGTTCGCGGCGCCCGAGTTCCTCCTGTTCGGCGCGCCCGAGCCTTGGACACCGGTCGACAGCCTGCTCTGGGGCAAGACGATGGCGATGTACCTCGCCGGGAACTGGCGCGCGGAACTGGCGCGCGCCAGCCTGGAGCAGCGCCTCTCCCCCGCGGTGCAACGGGCGCTCTGGCCGAACCGGGCCGACACGCCGCGGCCGGATGCGGCCTTGGTCCTGCCGACGCGGCTGGCGCGCCTGGTGCCCCATTTCCCGGAGCCCTTCACCCTGCCCGACACCGCCAGCAACGAATGGGCGGTGGACGGACGGCATAGCGTGACCGGCGCGCCGCTGCTGGCGGGCGACCCGCATCTGGCGTTCGGCATGCCGAGCATCTGGTATCTGGCCCGGATCGAGACGCCGGGCCACGTGCTCGCCGGCGCCACCGCGCCGGGCGTGCCCTTCATGGTGTTGGGCCATAACGGGCGGATCGCGTGGACCTTCACGACCACCGGTGCCGACACCCAGGACGTCTTCATCGAAACCGCGCTTCCGGACGGAACGTATGAGACCCCGGACGGGCCCAAGCCGTTCACGGTCCGCGAGGAGCGGATCCATGTCCGCGGCGCCCCGGACGACGTTTTCCGGGCCCGCGAGACACGGCACGGTCCGGTGCTGAGCGACCTCGATCCGGACCCCCACGGTCCGGTGCTGGCGGTCGCCATGGCCGCGCTGCAGGCGAAGGATACGGCCGCCGACGGGCTGGCCGCCCTCAACCGCGCCACCACGGTCGAAGCGGCGGGCCAGGCGGGGGCGCAGATCACCGCGCCGGTGCAGAACCTGCTGGTGGCCGATCGCGAGCGCATCGCCCAGTTCACCACCGGGCGTGTCCCGCTCCGCCGCGCGGGCGACGGCACGGTGCCGGTGTCGGGCGCGGACGGTGCGCATGACTGGACCGGGTTCGCGGGCGGCGCCGACCTGCCGGAGGTGATCGCGCCCGCGAGCGGCCACCTGGTCAACGCCAATGAGCGGGTGGCCGGGCCGGATTTCCCGGTGTTCATGGGCGCGGAGTGGTACGGCGACTGGCGGGCCCGACGCATCCGGACGCTGCTGAAGGGACGGGCGAAGCACGACCCCGCCGAGTTCGCGGCGATGCAGATCGACGTGGTCAGCGCCTTCGCGCAGCTTGTCCTGCCGAAGCTGCTCGCCATCACGCCGCGCGACGAGGCGGGGCGGCGGGCGCTTGCGCTGCTGCGGGGTTGGGACGGGGCGATGCGGACCGACCTGCCGCAGCCGCTCGTGTTCAACACCTGGATGCGCCGGTTCGAGACGGCGATCCTGAGCCAGACCGGGATCGGCGACACCACGGTCGGGCCGGGGATCGATATCATCGGCCAGGCGCTCTCGCCGGACGGTGCCGCACTCTGCGGCGGCGACTGCACCGCGCTGCTCGAGACCACGCTGGCCGAGGCCACGGCGGAACTCGGCCCCGAACCGGACAAGCAGCGCTGGGGCGAGGCGCACCAGGCCGTGTTCGCGCACCCGTTGCTCGGCCGCATGCCGGTGATCGGCCCGCTCGCCACCTGGCGCATCCCGCAGCCCGGCGACGACAGCACGATCTTCCGCGGCATCCCGCGCAAGCCTGGTTGGGACTCGGTGCACGGGCCCGCCTTTCGTGGCGTGTACGACCTCGCCAACCTCGATGCGAGCCTGTTCGGATTGGCGCCGGGCCAGTCCGGCAACCCGTTGCTCGCCACCGCGTCCTCGTTGATGCGGCGCTGGCGCGACGGCGTGCCGGTCCGCCTCGGCCCCAGGCCGGACCGGGTCGCCGACACGATCGGATTGGAGCCATGAGCGACACGCTGTTCGAGACCGACTACGACCTGACCGAGGGGGTCCTGCTGCGCCGGGTCATCGCCTGGTGCATCGACCTGGTGCTCGTGGGCGTGATCGCCTGGGCCGCTTGGGTCGTGGTGGTGCTGATCGGGCTGCTGACCTTCGGGCTGGGGTTCGCGCTGCTGGGCCTGCTGCCGGCGATCGGGGTGCTGTATCATACGCTGTTCGTCGCCGGCGCGCATTCGGCGACGCCGGGGATGCGGATCATGGACCTGACGGTGCGGCGCGAGGGGGATCTGGGGCGGCCGAGCCTGATGCAAGCGATCGTGTTCACGGCGGGGTTGTGGCTGACATTGAGCTTTGCGTTTTTCCTGTTGTTCTTGGCGCTTTTCACCCATGGCCATCGCACGCTGCACGATATCGTTGCGGGAGTGGTTGTCCTGCGTCGTAATGCGTTGACCCGGCGGCTGCGTTCCGGGAACATGGGGCTTGGAACAGGCTATCGATGAGCTACAAACCCCCGCGCCGCCCGCAATTCTTCTACACGACGGCTCCCCTGCCCTGCCCCTATGTGGCCGGGCGGACCGAGCGCAAGGTGGTCACCGAGATCACCGGGCCCGAGGCGGAGAGCCTGCATGACCGGCTTTCGCGCGCCGGGTTCCGCCGCAGCCACAACATCGCCTATGCGCCGGTGTGCCCGAACTGCCAGGCCTGCGTGCCGATCCGGATCCCGGTGGCGCTGTTCCAGCCGGACCGCGGCCTGCGCCGGATCGCGCGGTATAATGCGGCGGTTGATGCCTATGACGTGCCGGCCCGGGCGACGGCCGAGCAGTTCCAGCTGTTCCAGCGCTATCAGCAGGCGCGGCACAGCGACGGCGACATGGCGACGATGAGTTTTTACGATTTTCGCGCCATGGTCGAGGACACGCCGATCGAGACCTTCATCACCGAGTTCCGCGAGGATGACCGGCTGATCGGCGGGTGCCTGACCGACCGGCTGGGTGACGGGTTGTCGGCGGTTTACAGCTTCTACGCCCCGGAGCTCGAGCGGCAGTCGCTCGGGACCTATGCGATCCTGTGGCTGATCGAGCGGGCACGGGAGGAGGGGCTGCCCTATGTGTATCTGGGCTATTGGGTGCCGGAGAGCCGCAAGATGGCGTATAAGGCCCGGTTCCGTCCGTGCGAGATTCTGGTGAGCGGCACGTGGCGGATGCTGACAGACGCCGAGGCGGCCGAGGGCGACGGGGTCCGCCCGGCGCTGGTGCCGGAGACGGCCGGCTGAACTAGAACCGGACCGAGGCGGAGAGCGAGCCGAAGTTGAACAGGCCCGCGCGCTGACGGCTGAATTCCGGGGTTTGCCAGGTCTGGGTGTAGGTGATTCGGACGCCGGCGAACATGATCGCGGCGCCCACTGCCATCTCGCCCACCAGGACGCGCTTAGTCACGGACGGGCTGTTGCTGCGCCAGGTGCTGCCGTCCAGGAAGATGTCGCGCCCGACCACCTGCCCGTCCCCGCCGACGAAGACGTACCAGGCGAATGGCCGGGTCGGCGTATAGGCGTCGCCGCCGCTGAAGCCCGGCCGGATGCGGGGGGTGCCGAAGTCGCTGTTCAGCCCCTGGCCGAGCCGGAGCGCGAAGCCGGCCTGCACATAGTCCCGGACGGTGCCGAGCCCGAGGGTGAGCGCGGGCAGCGCGTCGGTCTCGAGCCCGCCGAACCGGGCGATCGGGAGCCGGTAGGTGCGCTCGGCGAGCAGCTGGAAGACGGGCTCGTCCTTGAGCTGATGGCTCCAGCCCTTGTTGGTTGGGTCGCCGATCAGATGGTGGAACCCGTTCTGCACCTCTTCGCCGAGCGCCGAGGGGCCGACCACGCCGAGGCTGAGGCCGAGGACGCTGCGGGAGTTGTCCTTGTCGGTGATGAGCTCGGCGCTGGCGCGCAGCCAGCCGGCGTAGGGGCGGTCGCGCGGGTCGGGCGGGTTGAGCTGGGTGTTGTGCGGCGTGAAGATGGACTGGCTGATGTCGAAGCTGATTCGGCTGACGCCGTCGCCCCAGACGGTGCGTCCGGCATTGGCGAGGAAGCTGCCCGGCGCGAGCGTGCCGGTGGTGTATCCGAGTCGCAGGCCGCTGGTGTAGTATTCGTCCGTGGTGCCCCTCCGGGTGGACACGGCGTCGTTTTCGACTTGGAGCGTGAGGATTCCGTGCGGATCCTGCGGCGGCTCGGCGGATGCGGGCAAGCTGAGCGCGAGCACCCCGGCGGCGGCCAGAAACAGGACCCCTACTCTCATGCGGCACCCGGAGTTGTTGCGTCCGGTTTACCGGCTCTGCGCCCGGGGTGGAACCCCTCCGTTGCCCGGGCGTCGCGCTGCGCTCGCGGCCGATGCATCCAAGCCGCATTTCACGGCAGCTCGGGCGGATCGGCACCGCGGTCACCATCCGACATACTAGCTTGCCTTCTTGAGCCAGGCGCAGCAATTTCCTGCCTGGCACGATTTGCTGGTATCTCAGCGTTCTATGGTTGGGATGGGTGGCCGAGCGGTTTAAGGCAGCGGTCTTGAAAACCGCCGTGGGTGCAAGCCCACCGTGGGTTCGAATCCCACCCCATCCGCCACATCTCATCAGCAGTTTTTATCGTGGCTTCCCCAGAAGCTTCTCGTATTCGGCTGCAGGGCGTTCATGCAGGTCTGCAGCCAACTTTTCCCTGCAGCCTCGGCGGTCATTCTTGAATGCCGAGTTCCTTGACCTTCGCCTCGAACTCGTCGCGGATGTCATTGATCGTCGGCAGTCCGAGCCGCTTCAGTTCCGCGTGCACCTTCTTCGCCGCGCTCGAATGGAGGTCGCGCTTGAAGTTGGTGACCACCTCTGCGGCGGAGCCATAGCCGCGATAGCGCTCGATCTCCGCCCGGGTCGCTTGCTGCACATGCTCGAGCGTTTTCCTGTCGGCGTCGGATCTCCCGTCAGGCCTCGCATGCAGTACGGGGTCGAATGCCTTGCGAACGAGGAAGTTCACCAGTGTTGATTTTTGGTCGGTCATTGCATCCTCAGCCGCTGATCCAAATGCCGCCCGCATATCTAGCGTTGCGCTCACATCGACGAGAGGAGGATCGTTGAAGGCAAGCGCACGCTGTGGCGCACCGCCGCGCCGGTTTTGCTCCACGTGTTTATGCGGGCGCT
>DASQVN010000280.1:0-3834 GCA_035640755.1 Rhodopila sp. | reverse complement strand
GAGCAGAAATAGCGCAGCGCCGTGTGTGGCTGGTGGGCCAGATGTTCCATCAGGCACGCGGCAAGCCGCGACTTGCCGATGCCCGGCTCGCCCGAGAGCAGCACCACCTGCCCGCTGCCGCTACTTGCCTGGGCCCAGGCGCGCAGCATCAGGGCGAGTTCGTCTTCCCGTGCGAGCAGCGGCGCGGTGGCGGCATGCACGGATTCGGAACGGCTGGAAAACGCTGCCGGTCCGGTCACCTGCCAAGCCGGCACTGCATTCGGCATGCCCTTCAGTGTCACCGGTCCGAGATCCCGGCAGGTGAACAGGGCGCCGATCTGGCGGCGGCTCGCCGCGTCGATGATCACGCCATTCGGCCCTGCCAGGGCTTGCAGCCGGGCGGCGAGGTTGGGGGCCTCGCCGATTGCGGTCTGCTGCCGTGCCCAGCCCGTGCCGATCGGGTCACCTATGACCACCACGCCGGTGGCGATGCCGATGCGAACCTGCAGCGATTCGGTCCGCACGGGCGTCCGGCTGACCGCCTCGATGATCGCCAGGGCGGCGCGAACCGCCTGCTCTGCGTTCGCCTCATGCGCCGCGGGCCAGCCGAAGTAGATCAGCACGCCGTCACCGACGTAGCGGGCGATGAAGCCGCCGAACCCGGCGACCGCCGCGGCGACGCGGAGCTGGTACTCACGGATCACGGCGCTCAGGTCTTCGGGGTCCAGCCGGGACGACAATGCGGTGAAATCCGCAACATCGCAGAACATGATGCTGAGCTGGCGGCGCTCTGCCGCGCCGTGACATTCCGACTCCGAACCGTGCATCCGTTCCTGGACAGTCAGGGTCGCTTCTTCCAGCGGCGCGAGGCCGGGAGTCTGTCGCCTGGGCAGGCCGTGCCCAGGATCCTCGGGCGTGGACATCGCTATGACACCTGAGTGCGGAGACCGTCAGGCATGTGCCATGTGCCGGGGGCGACGTTCCACATGGATCGGTGCCTGATCGGTCAATTCCGCGGCATTGCCATGCTGACCACGACCGGCTTCTGCAAGCGGGCGCGCGGCGGGTCGTACAGGTTGAAATAGCCCTCCAGCACGTAATACGTCGCCGCTGACGGTTCGGCCACGGCGGGCGCAGCCGACATGCGGGTGATTCCAGCCGCGCAGACGCCAAGGCCGATGCCGACCGCAACAGCGGCGAGCGCTACCTTCAAGTGAAACATGTCCACCACTCCTTGTATCCGCCGTGCGCCGACAGGTTGCCGCGGCGGTCCCGTCCTGCCGCGGCAACCCAGGCTGGCCGTTGACTTGACGAGCAGATGCATGCTTCCGCGCTTGCGCCATCTGCTTTAGCCGCCGCCTCCGTTCAGGCCTCCGCTGTAGGCCGGCGTGTTTCCAGTATTGTCGTAGGGCCCTTGAGGCAGGGAGGCGGCCTGCGCCGGGACTTCGGCGGCGACGGCGACGACCGCGGCAAGCGCTGCTGCCGCAGCATGTGTACGCAGACGGCGTACGTTTGGCTTCTGTGCCATGTACAGCTCCTTTGTTTCCGTATCGGGAGAGGCTCGTACCAGTTGCCGGGTTCGCAGGTTCGGCTGCTGATACCAGCATGTTTGCTCAGCAATGGCGCTGGCGCACTGACATATGTCAGAGCATCGAAGTCGTCGGCGGTTGATCCGGCCTACGGCGCTGGGTCGAGGTCGATCATCCTTTGCAGCGCCGGAAGGTCCTTGACCGTCAGCAACGCCCGGTCGGGGTCGTAGGCGACGATATTTCCGGCCCGCCAGGTGTTCAGGATCCTGATGATGCTGCGGGTGGTCGTGCCGAGCAGATCGGCCAGGTCCGGCTGCCGGAAACGGTGCGCAAGCCGCATTCCGTGCGGGGTCGGATGGCCGTCCCGCTGCGCGAGATACAGGACCTGCCGAGCCAGCCGGATTTCGACGGTTTCGAACGTTGCATCCTGGAACAGCTCATAGGTTCGCCGCAGGCGTTGCGCGATCAACCGGCAGAGCGCCTCACCGAGGGCCGGGCAGCGCCGGAGCGTTGCCAGAAAAGCCGAGGCTTGGATCTGCAGCACCTGGATCCGGCCCTCGACCACGGCCGAGGCGGTGCGGCGGTTGCCGTCGAGCACGCCGATTTCCCCGAAGATCTCTCCAGGTCCGAAGACCTCGACCATCAGTTTCTTACTGTTCCGGTCGATGGCGCCGATGCGGACATGGCCATCGCCTGCCATGACCGCGTAGATCGAATCGGCCGGGTCGCCTTGCGCGAAGACCTCGGTTCCGTCCCGCGGTTCCAGCAATATGCTGCCTCGCGCCAATTCCTCGAGCGCTGCGCGGTCCAGGCCCTTGAACACGAGAATTGAGTTCAGCGATACCATATATTCTTCGCCGTAACGATAAATGCTGGAATGGCAGTGCACATCGCGCGGCGATCATATCCGGATCGACAACCATAGCGCGAAATACTTCAAGCAGCTTTGCCGAACATAGGCTGTTCTTCACTGGCCGGCAAGATCCGAGGCGGGATTGGCAGGCCCCGACTCGCCAACGCGTCCGCTCCGGTCTAGCTTTCCGGCCCGGGAGGACAATCGCCATGCTGACCATCGAACCAACCGGGCAGGTCCTGGGCGCCACGGTGCGCGGCGTCGATCTGTCCCAGAAGCTGTCCGAACGGGATTTCGGCCGCATCCTGCTTGCCCTTGGGCGGTACGGGGTGCTGCGCTTTCCCGACCAGCACCTGGATATCGGCGACGTCAAGCGCTTTTCGGAGCTGTTCGGCCAAATCCAGGGCAATCCGATCAGCGCCGTCGATGCCAGCCGCCCGTATCCGGAAGTCGGCATCCTGTCCAACATCAAGGAGAACGGCGCCTATATCGGCCTGCCGGATGCGGGGCAGGACTGGCACACCGACATGTCCTACCGCGACGTGATGGGCTTCGTGAACGTGCTGTACGGCATCCGCATCCCAAGGCGGAACGGCAAGCCGCTGGGCGGGACGGAATTCGCCAACATGCACGCGGTCTATGACGCGCTGCCCGACGACATCAAGGCTCGGCTGGACGGCATGACCGTGACCCACAACTTCGAGAAATTCTGGGAACACATGCGCCAGCACAAGAACAGCGGCCGCCCGCCGATGACGGACGAGCAGCGGAGGCGGCGCCCGCCCGTCGTGCATCCGCTGTTTTTGGCGCACCCGATCACCGGCCGAAAGGTTCTCTATTGTAACGAAGGCTATGCGGTGCGGATCAATGAGCTGCCGGAGGACGAAAGCGCCAGGATGCTGGATTACCTGTTCCGGTTCCAGTTGGAACCGCGGTTCCGCTACATGCACCACTGGAACGAGAACGACCTGCTGATCTGGGACCACCTCGGCACCATCCACCGCGCCATTGCCGACTACGGCCCGGATGAAATCCGGCTGATGCGCCGCTGCCAGGTCATGGCGACAAAGGTGTTCGATCCCGACTTCCTCCGCCCCGCACGCGACGCCGCGCTGCAGGAGGCGTAGGGCAATGCGCTCGGTTCGTTTCACGAAGGACGCCACCACCGCCTACGGCTCGCTCGGGGGTGGCACGATCGCGAAATCCTTGGTGCGTACTCATGCGCACCAGAATACGGCGGGGGCAAAATTGTTGCTGCCGCTGTTGCTTACCCGTCATGGCCGGGCTTGACCCGGCCATCCACGCACCACCGGTGCAGCCAGATGCCCGGATTTGACCCGGCCACGGCGGCGGGGCACCGCAAAGAAGACCTGCGGTTCAAGACCGATGACATGCTCTTCGGCATCTCACGTCACATTACAGAAACGATAAAATACCTGACGCTGTATCCGGGCAACGTGATCTGGCCGGGCA
>DASQVN010000279.1:0-3839 GCA_035640755.1 Rhodopila sp. | reverse complement strand
GTGTTCTGGCTGGCCGACGGCGATACCGGCTACGGCAACGCCATCGCGGTGCGGCGGACAATTCAGGGCTATGCCCGTGCCGGCGCGGCGGCCGTGTTGATCGAAGACAAGGTCTGGCCGCGCCCGCTGGGGCACAAGGGGGCGAAGCTGGTTGTCGAGCGTGCAGACGCCATCATCCGCTGCCGCACGGCGGTGGAAGCCGCGCGTGAGGAAGGCGTACTGCTGCTGGCCCGCACCGATGCCCGAGCCTCCCGCGGGTTCGAGGAGGCGCTTGCCCGGCTGCAGGCATTTGTCGACCTTGGTGCGGATATCCTGTTTCTGGACTCACCCGCAACCGAGGCGGAGATGCGTGCGGCAGTTCTGGCGTGTCAAGGCAAGCCGTCGATTGCCGTGACCAATCCAGCCGGGCGGCACTTCAAGCCCGACGATGCAACGTTGGCGGGGATCGGGATCAAGATGGTGATCTACCCGCAGGAGATCCTGGCCGCAACCGTGCATGCCGTGCGGACGGCACTGGCCGGGCTGAAGGGTGGGCCGAAACCGACACTCGCGACGGCGGCGGAGATCGGTTCGGCCCTCCGCTCCTCCGAGTATCTCGCATTGGATGCTCGGCTGGCCGGAGATCACTGAGGGCGCCGGTGCCGGGCGCCTGCGGTCCCCTGGCCGATTCCCGAAGCGCCGCCGGTGACGATTGCGATTTTTCCGTCAAGCCGCTTGAGCATTGGGTGCCCCCGCCATTCTGGCGGGTCAACTACAGCCCCTGGCCGGGGTTGCTCGCTGGCGCGCATCGAGCCGCAGTGCCCCGTTGGACACGTTGGCGGTTGTTCCGGCGCGAAAACCGGCGGCGCATCCTTGACACCTGTTCCCCCCATCGGTAGCAAGCCCCGGCTTTCCGGCACGGCAACATGCCAGGGGCGAACATGAGTCAGGGACAGGGCGGTCCAGATCCCGCGTTCGAGGCGCGTCTGAAGGCAGCCCGCGACAAACAGGGTCTCGAAGCCCAACCGAAGCGCCCCGCGGATGACAAGGGACCGCTTGAAGGTTCGGCCTTGGGAATTGGCCTGCGGGTGGGAGTGGAGCTGGTTTCGGCCCTTGTCGTGGCGGTCGCCATAGGTTACGGGCTGGACAGGATTTTCCATACCACGCCGATCCTGACGGCGGTGTTCGTGCCCGTGGGCGGTGCGGCAGGCGTGGCGAATCTTTGGCGCCTGTTCGCGCCGAAGCAGTGAAGGGGTGGGGGAGCAGGCAGCGTGGCGGCCGAAGGTTCTAGCAATATCGACGCACTGGCGCAGTTCCAGCTTCACACGACTCTGGGCCCGCTTGGTGCATCGGTGAATTTCACCCAGGCCAATCTGATGATGGTGGTGGCCAGTATCGCTGTGCTGGCTCTGTTGTATCTGGGCATGAGGCCGCGCGCCATGGTGCCCGGCCGGCTTCAGGCCGCGGCTGAGATGGGGTACGAGTTCGTCCTCTCGATGTGTACCGAGCAGATTGGTCCCCAAGGGCGGCGCTATTTCCCGCTGGTCTTCACCATCTTCTTCTTCATCCTGTTCGGCAACCTGCTGGGCGTCTTCCCGTATTTCTTCACCTTCACCAGCCACATCATGGTGACGCTGGCGCTGTCGGTGTTTGTTTTCATTTTGGTGACGATCGTGGCACTGAAGGAGCATGGACTGCACTTCTTCAGCTACTTCCTGCCCGAAGGTATCCCCATGGTGCTGGCACCGCTGATGGTGCTGATCGAGGTGATTTCCTACCTGTCGCGCATCGTCTCGCTGTCGGTTCGTCTTTTTGCCAACATGATGGCTGGTCACGTGATGCTGGAGATATTTGGCGCCTTCATCGTCATGCTGGGCGGCCTTGGATTGCTGGGCTATATCCCTGCGGCTCTTTCGCTGGGCGTGAACACGCTCCTGATCGGGTTCGAGCTGCTGGTGGCGACCTTGCAAGCGTATGTCTTTGCGGTGCTGACCTGCATTTATCTGCACGACGCGGTTCACCTGCACTGACGACGACTTTTACCTCTGAGATAATTGGGCGGAAGGTCCGCCCATGCCATCTGACCAACGAAAGGAAATCGGACTATGGACGTTGCTTCCGCCAAGATGCTGGGTGCCGGCATTGCCATGATCGCTCTCGCCGGGGTGGGCATCGGCATGGGCTCGATCTTTGGTTCGCTGGTGAACAGCGTGGCCCGCAATCCGGCCTCGCGCGATCGGGTGTTCGGCCTGGCAATTCTGGGCTTCGCACTGACGGAGGCGGTCGCACTCTATGCGCTCGTCATTGCCTTCATTATTCTGTTCGTCTGAGCGTTGCAGACCCATGGCTGGCATCGGTTCGCCCTGTGACCTGATCCGGCCATCGAACGCCTGTCTCGGCACGCCTTTCTGGAACGCACCATGACGCGACCCCGCCGGATCATTCCGTTTCTGGCGGCGGGCTTTGGAAGCCTGCTGCTGCCAGCCGCCGCCTTTGCGGCGGGCATGCCCCAGCTCGATTTCAACAGCCCGCTGACCGTCAGCCAAGTGGTCTGGGGCGCCATCATCTTCGTCGTGCTGTACGTCCTGCTCGCGCGCGGCGGATTGCCGCAGGTGACCTCGGTCCTCGAGGAGCGGGCTGCGCGCATCGGCAAGGACCTGGAGGAGGCACGTGCCGCCAAGGCGCGCGCCGATGCCGGGATGGCCGAGGCGGAGCAGGCAACCGCCAAGGCGAGGGCGGAGGCTCAGGCGGCGATCAACGCCGCGCTCGACCAGGCCAAGCAAGCAGCGGCAGCGCAGTCCGAGGCGCTGAATGCCCGTCTGGAGAAGCAGTTGCAGGACTCCGAGGCGCAGATTGCCCAGGCCCGTGCCGCTGCCATGCGCGCCCTACGGCAGGTTGCCACGGATACGGCGGAAACCGTCGTTGTCCGGCTGACCGGTTCGGCGCCCGACAAGGCCAGGCTGGACGGGGCCATTGGTTCGGCGCTGACGTCCCGCGGAATCGGCTGACAGAAAGTAGGAAGCGATGGAAGAGCATGGGTTCTTTGCCGATCCGCCCAACTGGGTCCTGATCGCATTCTTTCTGTTCTTCATTCTGTTCGGGCGGAAGCTGTGGGCCGCTGTGGCCGGCATGCTGGATGCCCGCGCGGCGGCTGTCAGGACAGAGCTGGAGGAAGCCTCACAGTTGCGGCGCGAAGCCGAAACGATGCTGCGTGATGCGGAACGGCAGCGCGCCGACGCCCTGCAGCACGCTCAGGCACTCATCGAGGGGGCGCGGACCGAGGCAGCGCGCGTCACCGCCGCAGCGGCTGCCGAGGCTGAAGCCATGGCCAAGCGGCGGGAGCAGATGGCGATAGACCGCATTGCCGCTGCTGAAAAGGCCGCGGTGGACGAAGTCCGCATCACAGCCGCCGAGATCGCCACCGCCGCCGCTCGGCAGGTCCTATCCGAGGGGCTGACGGCGGAATCCGATGCGCGGCTGATCGATCAGGCGATTACACAACTCCCCTCGGCCCTGGGGCAGCGCCGCGCAGCGTGATCCGCGTCGCGGGTTGAGCGCTCGCTCGGCCACGTCTTCCGGCGGAGCAGCTCAATGGTCGCGTGCTACGCCGCCGCTGCGAACAGCGGATCGAGCGCCTGGTCCCACAGTTTGACGCCGCCGGTGATCCCGGCATCATTGGAAACGATGCGGACGTTCGCGGGTAGCTCGATGTCGACCTTTTTCGCGTCGCCACCGCCGATATACAGCGTGTCGAAGCCGACCAGCGTGGTGATGCAGTTCAACACACGGCGCAGGCGGCGGTTCCAGCGCTTGCGGCCGACCTTCCGGTAGGCGGCAACGCCGATATACTCGTCATACGT
>DASQVN010000278.1:0-4133 GCA_035640755.1 Rhodopila sp. | reverse complement strand
CCGGCGACACCGCATCCGTGCTGTACGCCTCGCCGGTCCACACCTGCTCGAAGCCCAGCCTCTCGGCTTCCAGGATGCGGTCCATGTCGAGCCTGGGATGCGGCCCCGACATGTCGACTGTGAGCCCGAGCCTCATGGTCAGCGCACCTTTCCGATCACGTCATCCCGGAACCGGCGCATGTTCTCCAGCGTCGCCGGCAGCGTCGGCCCGAACAGGCCGAAATCGAACGCGGTAACGCCAACCTCGGACAGTGCCCGGATGTCCCCGGCATAGTCGGCCGCGTTGCCGGTGAACA
The DNA here is from genome assembly GCA_035640755.1 of Rhodopila sp. Classification (GTDB taxonomy): domain Bacteria; phylum Pseudomonadota; class Alphaproteobacteria; order Acetobacterales; family Acetobacteraceae; genus Rhodopila. The sequence continues at coordinate 3,837 of DASQVN010000278.1, read as the reverse complement.
GCTTGCGTTCGCCATCCACCGTGCCCTTCGGCTGCGCCTCGGGGTTCGACGAAACGCGGTACGACAGGCCCACCGCCGACGGGTCACGGCCGGCCTTCTCGGTCAGGCTGCGCAGCCTGGCGACGCCGGCCTTGAAGCGGGTCAGCGTGTCCATCGGATGCTGCGGGTTGGTGCCGATCGGATACCAGGCATCGCCATAGGCAGCAGTGCGGCGCAGCGCCGGGCCGCTCTCGCCGCCGACCCAGATCGGGATGCGCGCCTGCACGGGCTTGGGCGGGAACAGCACATCCCGGAATTTCACATACTTGCCATCGAACTTCGGCTCGTCTGCGGTCCACAGCTCACGGCAGACCGCCATGAACTCGTCGGTAACGGCACCGCGTTCGGCAAACGGCGGCGCGCCGATGGCGATGAACTCCTCCTCGCACCAGCCCGCGCCGATGCCCAGCGTCAGCCGCCCCTTCGACAGATAGTCGAGCGTCGCCAGGATCTTCGCCGTCAGCACCGCGGGACGATGCGGCACCACCATCACCGAGGTGACGATGCGCAGCTTCTGCGTGGCCGCGGCGATGAACGCCGCCGCCGTGAGCTGCTCGAGCCGCGGCGCAGCGGCGCCCGAGGGGAATTCACCAGACTCGCTATAGGGATAGCGCGAGGCGATGCTGGTCGGGATCATGATATGATCACTGACCGTCACGTAGTCGAAGCCCAGCGCCTCGGCTTCGGTGGCGATGCGGATCAACGAATCCGGCTCGATCAAAGGCCCACTGGTAGGGGCGCTGCAACCGATCTGCATGGGTTCCTCCGGCTTCTGATTTGCTCTGTCGCAGGCGATAGCACACGATGGCGCGCCATCAGGCAACCGGGGAGAACTTGACGATGGATTTCGGCATCCATATCGGCACGCGCGGCTGCCTGACCACGCGGGACAACCTGATGACCCTCGCCATGCAGGCCGAGGACCAGAAATACGCCATCCTGGGCGTCGCCGATCACCTGATCGTGCCGCGGCAGACCGATGTGCGCTACCCGTACACCGAGGACGGCGTCTGGCCCGGCGCGCCGACCGGGGAATGCTTCGACGCAATCGCCACGCTGGCCTTCATTGCCGGCTTCACCAGCCGCATCAAGCTGCTGACCTCGGTCCTGGTGGTGCCGTACCGGCCGGCGGTGCTGACCGCGAAACTGCTGACCACGGTCGATGTGCTGTCCGGCGGGCGGGTGATCGCCGGCACCGGCACAGGCTGGATGAAGGAGGAGTTCGCGGCCCTGGCTGCCCCGTTCGAGGACCGCGGGGCGGTCACCGACGAGTATCTCGCCGCCTGGAAGGCACTGTGGACGGACGATGCGCCGGCCATGGACGGCCCACATGTCGCGTTCCGTGACGTGGTGTTCCGGCCGAAGCCGCTCTCCCGCCCGCATCCGCCGATCTGGGTCGGCGGTGAAAGCGCCCCTGCCCTGCGCCGCGCGGCGCGCTTCGGCGATGCCTGGTATCCGGTGTCGAACAACGCAAAAGTGCTGATGGACACGCCGGAGAAGCTGAAGGCCGGCATCGATCGGCTGCACCGCGCCGCCGAACAGGCGGGACGCGATCCAACCAGCATCGAGATCGCCTATGTCTGGTTCAAGCCGCCGTTGTGGGAGCCGGTGAAGCGGCCCGACGGGTCGCGCCAGTGCTTCACCGGCAACGCGCATGAGCTGCTGGCAGACGCCCGCGCATTCCAGGCCGTCGGCGTCGACCACTTGATCATCTACGCGCAACAGCCGACCCTGGAGGCAACGCTGGAGCTGCAGCAGCGCTTCGCCGAAGACGTGATACGGAAAATCGCATGACCGACCTGACCTGGCTGGAAGCCGCCCCGCTCGATGACCTGATGGCACAGGCGGCGCGCAAGCGCGATGCGCTGTTCGGGCGCAACGTCTCCTACTCCCGCAAGGTGTTCATCCCGCTCACCAAACTCTGCCGGGACGTCTGCCACTACTGCACCTTCGCTGAAACCCCCAGTGCCGTGCCCACGGCCTATCTCTCGGCCGAGGAGGTGCTGGCCATCGCCCGCGCCGGCCAGGCGGCAGGCTGCACCGAGGCGCTGTTCACCCTGGGAGACAAGCCCGAGCTGCGCTACCGCGCCGCGCGCGAAGCCCTCACACGGCTCGGGCACCCGACGACGATCAGCTATCTCCGCGACATGTGCGCGCTGGTGCTGAAGGAAACCGGCCTGTTGCCGCACGTGAACCCTGGCGTCATGACGCGCGACGAAATCGCGTCACTGCGCGAGGTCTCGGCCAGCCAGGGCATCATGCTCGAGTCCACCAGCGAGCGGCTGTGCCAGCCGGGTGGCGTGCACTACGGCTCCCCCGACAAGCTGCCGGCGGCGCGGCTGGAGACGATCCGCCTGGCAGGCGAGCTCGCCGTGCCCTTCACCACCGGCATCCTGATCGGCATCGGCGAGACGCGCGCCGAACGCCTGCACGCCCTGGCAACGATCCGCGATCTGCACCTGCAGTACGGCCATATCCAGGAAGTGATCGTCCAGAACTTCCGCGCCAAGGACGACACCAAGCTGGCCGGCGCAGAAGAACCCGACGTGCCCGATCATCTCTGGACGATCGCCGCCGCGCGGCTGATCCTGCCCGATGATGTGCACGTGCAGGCGCCGCCGAACCTGTCACCCGGCGTGTACCAGCAGTTCATCGCCGCCGGCCTCGATGACTGGGGCGGCGTCTCACCGGTGACGCCCGATCACGTCAACCCCGAGGCGCCGTGGCCCGAATTGGAGGCGCTGGCCGCACGGACCGCGGAAATGGGCAAGATCCTGGTCCCGCGCCTGCCCGTATATCCGGCCTGGACCGGCGAGAAATGGCTGCACCGCCCGATCGCAACCCGCGTCTGGCAGAACATGGATTCGGAAGGCTGGGCGCGCGACGACGACTGGGCGCCGGGCCTCACCTTCGCCCCGAAGCCGCGCGCAGTGCTGCTGCGTGATGTCGATCCCGAGGTGGAACGGATACTCGACCGCGCCTGCGCCGGCCAGCGGCTGGACGAGCCGGAGATCGTCCGCCTGTTCGCCGCCCGCGACGCCGACTACGAACGGGTCATTACTGTCGCGGACGAACTCCGCCGGTCCGTCAGCGGCGAAACGGTGCGCTACATCGTCAACCGCAACATCAACTACACGAATATCTGCTACTACCGCTGCAAGTTCTGCGCCTTCTCCAAGGGCAAGACACATGAGGAACTGCGCGGCACCCCTTACGATCTCGACATGGAGGAAATCGTCCGCCGCTCCCGCGAAGCATGGGAGCGCGGCGCAACCGAGGTCTGCCTGCAGGGCGGCATCCACCCCGACTACACCGGCAACACCTACGTCAACATCTGCAAGGCCATCAAGGCCGCGGTACCGGGAATGCACATCCACGCGTTCTCCCCGCTCGAGGTCACGCAGGGCGCCGCCACCCTCGGCCTGACGCTCACCGCATTCCTGACGCAACTCAAGGAAGCCGGCCTCGGCACCCTTCCCGGCACGGCGGCGGAAATCCTGGATGACGAGGTCCGCGCGGTGATCTGCCCGGACAAGATCAACACCGCCGAATGGGTCGCCGTCGTGCGCGCCGCCCACGCACTCGGCCTGCGCACCACGTCCACCATCATGTATGGACACATCGAAAAATCGCTGAACTGGGCACGGCATCTTCTCGTGCTGCGGGATCTGCAGACGGAAACCGGCGGCTTCACCGAGTTCGTCCCCCTGCCCTTCGTGCACATGGAAGCGCCGATGTACCTGCGCGGCATGGCCCGCAAGGGCCCGACACTGCGCGAAGCCGTACTGATGCACGCGG
>DASQVN010000277.1:0-6453 GCA_035640755.1 Rhodopila sp. | reverse complement strand
GCGCGGACTGTTGGTGCGGCGGGGCGGAGGACCCAACTGATGCGGGGGCTGATGCCCAGGGGAATGTTGGGGCGGCGTGCGTTGCTGGCATCGGGGGTGATGCTGGCGGACATGACGTTGGCGGCTGCGCGTGTCGGGGCGCAAACGACCGAGCTGCGGCTCGGGGTTCTGCAGTTCGGCACGGTGCAGTGGGTTGCCGACGTGATCCGGCGCCACGGTCTCGACCGGCGGCACGGGTTCACGCTGACGGGCAGGACGCTGGCGAACACCGATGCCGGGCGCATCTCATTGATGGCCGGGGCGAACGACGTGGTGCTGCTGGACTGGCCATTTGTGGTGGCGCAGCGGCAGGCGGGCAACAGGTTGTGCTTTGCGCCGTTTTCGTCGGCCACCGGGGGGATCATGACGCCGGCCGACTCGATCATCCGGGGCCTGGGCGACCTGCGCGGGCGCAGGTTGGGGGTTGCGGGCGGGCCGGCGGACAAGTCGTGGCTCGTGGTGCGGGCGGCGGCACATGCGCAGCCGCGGATCGACCTGGCGTCGGAAGCGACCTGCGTCTATGGCGCGCCGCCGCTGTTGAGCGCGAAGCTGCAGCAGGGTGAACTGGATGCGGTGCTGACCTATTGGAACTTTGCCGCCAAGCTGGAGGCGGCGGGGTTCCGCGAAGTCATTTCGGTATCGGATTGCCTGAAGGCGCTGGATATCCCGCCCGACCTCGGCATGGTGGGCTGGGTGTTCGCCGAGGACTACAAGCCGATCAACGACTTCCTGGCGGCGGTGAGCGAGGCCGAGCAGATGCTGGCTGATTCGCCGGCGGAGTGGGATGCGGTGCGGCCGCTGATGAATGCGGACAATGACGGGGTATTCCGCCGCCTGCGTGATCGGTTCCTGCACGGGCGGCAGATCGCGGAGCCGGACGCGCAGGTGCGGGGCGCGCAGCGGCTGCTGTCGGTGCTGCACCAGGCGGGCGCGGAGGCGAACGAGACGCTGCCGCCGGGCGTGTTCTGGCCGGTGCGACATGGTTCGGGTTGATCGATCGATCTGGCGGGCGATCAGGCGTGACCGGATTGTCTCGATGGCCGCATTGCTGGCGCTGTGGACGCTGGTCGCGTATCTCAAGGCCTCGCCCACGCTGCTGCCGGGGCCGTTCCAGGTGATTGCGTTTGCCTGGCATTCCTGCCTGACGGGTGATCTGCCGCGCGCCTTTGCGGCGACGCTGGCGCGGGTGGTGGTGGCGTTTGCGCTGGCGATGCTGGCGGGCAGTGCGTTGGGCTATGCGGCGGGGCGGCATCCGCGGGTGAATGCGTGGATCGACCCCTGGGTGGTGATCGCGCTCAATCTGCCGGTGCTGGTGGTGATCGTGCTGGCATATATCTGGATCGGGTTGAACGACGTCGCGGCGGTGCTGGCGGTGATCATCGCCAAGGCGCCGACGGTGATCGTGACGGTGCGGGAAGGGGCGCGCGCGCTCGACCCCGGCCTGGCCGAGGTGGCGGCGGTGTTCCGGCTGCCGCCGGCGCGGCGGCTGCGGCTGATCGTGGTGCCGCAACTGCTGCCCTACCTGGCGGCGGCAGGCCGCTCGGGCCTGTCCATCACCTGGAAGATCGTGCTGCTGGTCGAGCTGCTTGGCTGCCCGAGCGGGGTCGGCTATTCGCTGAACCTGTTCTTCCAGAACTTCGATGTCACCGGCATCCTGGCCTACGGGCTGGCGTTTGCCGGGCTGATGCTGCTGGCCGAGTCAGCGTTCCTGCAACCGATGGAACAGCGCGCAGCCGCGTGGCGGGCCGATGCTTGACGTGCGGATCGTGCGCAAATGTGTCCCCGGCGGTGCTCACGGGCCGCGGGTGATCCTGCGCGATGTCGGGTTCTCGGTCGCGAAGGGGGAGATCGTCGGCGTGCTGGGGCCGTCGGGCGCGGGCAAGAGCACGCTGCTGCGCATCGTCGTCGGCCTGGACCGGGACTTCGAAGGGACGGTGCAGCGGACGTGCCAGCGCATCGGCATGGCGTTCCAGGAGCCGCGGCTGCTGCCGTGGCTTACAGTTACGGACAACATCCGCGCGGTCGCGCCCGAGCGGATGCGCCCGGATGTCGACTCACTGCTCGATCTGGTGCAGCTCGGCGGGATCGGCGCGCTGTATCCGCGCCAGTTGTCGCTGGGCATGGCGCGGCGGGTCGGGCTGGCGCGGGCGCTGGCGGTGGCACCCGACCTGCTGGTGCTGGATGAGCCGTTCGTCTCGCTCGACGCGCAGCTCGGCGGGCTGCTGTTCGAGCGTGTGGTGAGTCATGCGCGGTCCGCGGGGACGACGGTGCTGGTCGTGACGCATGATCTGGCGCAGGCGCTGGGGCGGGTGTCGCGCCTGCTGGTGCTGGCCGGGGCGCCGACGACGCTGCAAGGCGACCTGCCGGTGCCGGAGCGGTGCGATGACGGGTTTCGGAAGATGTTGCTGACGCGGTACAGCTTTCTGGCGGCGGATTGCGGGGAGACGATGCCGGGGCAGCGATTGCCGAACGGGCCGGCCATCCTGTAATGATGCCGGAGTGGAGGGGGAATCGTGGGCAGGATCATACCGGCCGCAACCGCAGGAATTCTCGTGTGTCTGGCGTGTGGTGCCGGCGCGGCCGAGAGGTTTTTCATGTACAACCTGACGGCCACGACCGTGTTTACCAGCGTGCAGATGGCGCCGGCGGGCACCCAGGACTGGAACACCCAAGGCTGGGGCGCCAACCAGGCGCTGAACGACAAGGACAAGACCGTCGAGGCCTCGGAGCGGGTGGAGATCAAGAATGTCACCCACAGCCAGTATGATGTCAGGCTGACCGATTCACATGGGCGCGCCTGTATCGTTCGCGGGGTGGACCTGACGAAGGACACGAGCTTTGCTGTGCGTGACAGCGATCTCGTGAACTGCAAGTAGAGCTGCAACAAGAGAACCAGGGGGAACCACAGTGATCGTATCGGTTATCTATCAGCTCCAGGCTGGGCAGACTTTCGACCTCGATTACTACATGAAGACCCATATTCCAATGGTGCAGAAGCTGTTCGGGCCGATCGGGTTCAGGGGGGTGCAGGTGCTGGAGGGCGTGGGCTCGCCCAGTGGGCCGGCGCCGGCCAGGGTGATTGCGCTGCTGGACTTTGAATCGGCCGATGCGTTCAAGAAGGCGATCGATACGCACGGCGCCGCAGTCATGGGTGACATTGCCAACTTCACGCAGTGCCAGCCCAGCATCCAGTTCAATGAGGTTCTGACGTAGCGCAGGCTGACGGCAGAGCGGATTTTCGCATCGTAAGCAGGGTTTTCTGCGGCGGTGCCGGCCGGCGATGGCTGTTGCGCTTGCCCTGTTGCCGGTGGGCTAGGCATGTGCTGCGAGCCCCGAGCCGGGGGACGCGACGTATCACGCGCTGCGCTATGAGGATGATTTCGCCGATATGGGCCGAGCTTCCTGAGCTTCGGCGGGGAGGTGCGGGGACGTTTCCAATCTTATCCAAATCGAATTTCGGCAAGCCGGGTGATCGCGGGTGGGCCGTAGATTCCTGTTTTATGAGGCAGATTCGTGCCGTGAGAGCTTCCGGCGCCTGGCGATCTGCTTTAGCGTGTCTGGGGGCATGCTCGGTTCGGTGACGCTGGCTTGAAAGCGCAAGCACTCCTGTCGAGACCGGCTTCGCTGCGCTGGCCATCTGCGTCGCGGGGCAAGGCGAGGCACTGCGGCTGGGCCGTCGTGGCGTTGCTGCTGCACGCTGCGGTCGTCGGCGGCTGCATCTGGCTTGTGCGTCCGTCGGTGCTTTCGGCGCCGATGCGGGAGCAAGCGGTCGAATGGGTATTTGCCGCGGCGGAACCGGTACCGCCGCCGGCAGCCGAGAGGCCGGATGCGGCTGCTCCGGAGCCGCCGCTGCAGCAGGCTGTCATACCGCCTGTGCCGGAACCCCAACCGCTGCCACCGCCGCCGCAGCAGGCTGAGGCGGCGCCCACCCCACCGCCACCGCCGGCGCAGCAGGCTGAGACGATGCAGCCCGAGCCTCCGCGGGCGCAGGCCGAGCAGGAGGTGCCGAAGGAGATTGCGCCGGCGAAGCCGGTGCCGGCGGTGCGGCACGCGCCGCCACGGCCGATACACATGGCGAAGCCCGCGCCATCGAGGGCGCCGGCCGCGCATGAGACCGCTGCGGTGCCGCCGGCCACAACGCCGGCGCCGGGGGACGATCCATCGGTGCTGGTGGCATGGGAGCGGTCGGTTTCGGCGTGGCTGGCCACCCACCGGGTCTATCCGTACGAGGCACGGCGGCGCGGGGAGGAAGGCAGCGTAGAGTTGCGCTTCACCGCGGATCGGGATGGGCGGGTGAGCGACATCGCGCTGGTGCGCAGCGCGGGTTCGCCGGTGCTCGACAATGCGGCGCAGGCGACAGTGCGTGACGCCACACTGCCGCCTTTCTCACCGGGGATGTCCCAGAAGAAGATTACAGTGACGGTGCAGATTCGTTACGCCCTGCGGAATTAGCGGGCGTTCGACGGCGCTTGGTGTCCGCTTGGCGCGTGGCCAGCCTCGGCGCCGCGCTTGCCTTCGATGCCTGCGCCGCCGGTGGCGGCGGACGGATTGCTGTTGGTGGCGTCCTTCTCGACCGCGGTGCTCGGCGTGGTGGTCTGGCCCGCGGCCGGGCCCGACGTCTCGCCCTGGGGCGTATTGCCCTGGGATGATGTTGATGCGGCCAGGGCCGGCGCGCCGATCAGCGCGAACCCGAGAATGCCCGGAATCAGATAGCGGGGTTTCATCAGTTTGCCTCCCGTGTGGTTGCAGTGACGGGGAAACGCGCGCCGGGGCGGGGGCGTTCGGCCGCATAGGACAGAAACCGCCGGCTTGCGCCGGATGGGGTGCTTCTGGCTGGGGTGGTTTTGGGCGGCGCCGGAGTGTTCTACACTTTGGCCTTCCACGTTGCGGTGGGACCGTCTTCATGCCGCCAGTTGTTTCCCGGGTTGTCTTGTTGCTCATGCTCGCCGTGTCGGGCGCGATGGCTGCTGGCGCGGATGCGGGGGGCGCGGAGGTGGGGGGCGCGGATGCGGGGAATGACTATCCGACGCAGGCTCGGGCCGAGTTCGTCTTTGCCTGCATGGCGACGAACGGGCAGACGCAGCAGGCGCTACGGCAGTGCTCCTGCGCGATCGACGTGATCGCCTCGGTGCTGCCGTATAGGCGGTATGAGGAGGCGGAGACGGTCCTACGCATGCGCCGCGGCGGCATCGGCTACCTGGGGGAGATGTTCCGCACCAATGCGGCTAACAACATGGTGCGTGATCTGGAAGAAGCGCAGGCCGAAGGGGAGATCCGCTGTTTCTAGCCGTTGGTCCGGTGAGCAGAGTCCGCGCGCTTTGTTCATGATGCTGTGCAGAGCAGATTCACGCGTCCATGCGAGCCGCGCTCCCGCGATCTGCTCTACGCCGGAGCCGCCGTCCAGGAATCCCGGAACACCTTGCCTTCGCTGTCCTGCACCTCGGCGCGGAAGGATCTGGCGCCGTTGGGCTGGTAGCTGAAGCGGAAGGCCGGGTTCTCGGAGATGGAAATCCCGCTGTCCACTGTGAGCAGCAGGTCGTCGCCCTGCCAGATCCGCACTGCGGCGACGTAATGCGCCGGCACGTAAAGCCGGGTGAGCTGGTCCATCTGCATTCCGGTGAAATTTGGGTGCCGCACCAACAGTTCAGCTTCCGGCAGGTCGCTGCCGGCGGCGGGCGGGAACTGGCGGAAGCGCATCGTGCCCAGGGGGATTTGGCCCGCTTCCTGCTTAGCCGCCGGGGCCGAGCAGCCGCCGGCGGCCTTCACGAACCGCTCACTGCCCACCAGGGCGCCGTCCGCGAGGGCGGCGACGGCGTGCAGCTTGGTGTAGGAGTCGACCCGTACCCGGGTTGAAATAATACGGATGCCGCTGGCCTCGCCCAGGGTGAACTTCGCCGCAAGAGGCGAGGGGTTTTCGTCGATCATCAGCGTGATGGCGCGGATCGGTGCATCCTGCGCAGGTGCGAGGTGACGCAGCGTGACCGGGACGACGGCGGCATCCTCGGCACGATAGGGCGCATCGATCCCGAGGACTGGATTGTCCATGCGGACCGGTTTGCCGTCGAAGATCTGCGCGGCGAGCGCGGGCCAGGGGTCCTCGGGCGTGCGGGTCTGGGCCGTGCGGGTTTGGGCGAACGCCCGTCGTGTAAGCACGCCGGCGCCTGCGGCCATTGGACCCAGCGTGGTGAGGAGTGTGCGGCGGTGCAGCAGCGGGGTACTCATTCTTGTGATCCCTCCGGGCCGACATTCTGGGTGGTGTTTGACTTGGCCCCTTTCTAGCACAAGCTCGCTCTGCGTATATGTTGTGGGTGCGAGCGCGGAGGCGACCGCATCGGAGTATTGTGCTGTAAGCAAGACAAGAATGGAGACGACCATGGCCTGGATACGCCCGATCCTGCGCGAGATCTGCATTGG
>DASQVN010000276.1:0-2456 GCA_035640755.1 Rhodopila sp. | reverse complement strand
TGTGGGAGATCCGCCCCGTCGGCGCCGACAAGGGCGGCGCGGTCGTGGCGCTCATGCAGCAGGCGCCGTTTGACCGGCGCATCCCGGTGTTCATCGGCGATGATGTCACCGACGAGGACGGCATGCGGGAGGCCCGCAAGCTCGGCGGTGCCGGCTACCGCGTCGATGCCGTGTTCGGCCGGCCCGAGGGTGTGCGCAACTGGCTGCGCCGCTGCGCCGACGCCGGCCAGTGGGTGGAATTTGACGCCGCATGAAACTGAGCGATTTCCAGGTCCTGACCTTCGACTGCTACGGCACCCTGATCGACTGGGAAACCGGGCTGTACACCGCCTTCCAGCCCTTGCTGCGCCGCCTCGGCACCCCGGTCCCGCGCGACGCCGTGCTGGAAGCCTTCGCCCGGCGCGAATCCCGGCAGCAGGCGCTGACCCCAGCCATGCCCTATGCCGCGCTGCTGGCCGAGGTGCATCGCCAGCTCGCCGAGGAATGGGGCGCAGCCCCGGACCTGCGCGAGGATGAACGGTTCGGCGCCTCGATCGGCGCCTGGCCGCCGTTTCCCGACACCGTCGAGGCCTTGCGCTATCTGAAGCAGCACTTCCGCCTGGTCATCCTGTCGAACGTCGATCGCGCCGGCTTCGCCGCCACGAACCGTAAGCTGGGCGAGGTATTCGATGCCGTCCATACGGCGCAGGATATCGGCTCCTACAAGCCGGACCTGCGGAATTTCACCTATCTGCTGGACCGGCTGCAGGAAGCCGGGTTCCGGAAATCCCAGGTCCTGCATGTCGCGCAAAGCCTGTTCCACGACCACGCTCCGGCCAACGCAGTCGGCCTCGCGTCGGCCTGGATCGATCGGCGCGGGGATGCCGGCGGCTCGGGCGCAACCGCACCGGTAGCTGGCGACGTGCGGTACGACTTCCGCTTCCCGACACTCGGCGCGCTGGCCGAGGCGCATCGCGCCGGCGGCTGAACCCCCGCTACGATGCCTCCAGCAGCCGCGCAACATGGCGTAGCGCAAGCTGGTAGCCATGCGCGCCGAACCCGGCGATCACGCCCGTTGCCACCGCGGAAACATAGGAATGGTGCCGGAATTCCTCCCGCTGATGCACGTTCGAGATATGCAGCTCGATGATCGGCCCCTCGAACATCTTCAGCGCATCCAGGATCGCGACCGAGGTATGGGTGAATGCCGCCGGATTGATGATGATCGCTGCCGCCGCCTCCCGCGCCTCATGGATCCAGTCGATCAGCTCGTATTCGCGGTTGCTCTGGTGGAAGCGGATCTCCAACCCGAATTCGCCGGCCAGGCGGCGGCAATCGGCCTCGACATCGGCCAGGGTTTCACGGCCGTAGATGTGCGGTTCCCGCTTGCCCAGCAGGTTCAGGTTCGGGCCGTTCAGGATGAAGACGGTCTTCGCCACGGTGCTCCTCCCCCTTCTCAGCGCAACAGACCACGGGCAGCGAGGTTGCGCATCAGCGAACCCACGCCGAAGCGCCACGGCTCGCACTGGTCGGTGGGCCTGATGCGGTTCACCAGCCGGCCCAGGGCAGGGGCCGCGATGGTGACGACATCGCCGTACTTGTGGGTGAAGCCCTGCCCGGGCGCATCCCGATCCTGGATCGGCGCGAACATCGTGCCCAGGAACAGCACCGCCCCATCCGGGTAACGGTGATGCGCATTAACCATCTGCCCCGCCAGGTCGGCCGGATCGCGGCTGATCTTTGCGATCGACGAGGTGCCCTCCAGCACGAACCCGTCCGTCCCCTCCACCCGCAGCGTCACGGTGCAGGCGCGGACCGTATCCAGCGTGAACCCACCATCGAAGAACCGCAGGAACGGACCGATCGCGCAGGAGGCATTGTTGTCCTTCGCCTTGCCCAGCAGCAGCGCCGACCGCCCCTCCACATCACGCAGGTTGACGTCATTGCCCAGCGTGGCGCCGACGATCCGCCCGTCGGAGGCAACCGCCAGCACCACCTCGGGCTCCGGGTTGTTCCAGGACGATCCCGGATGCACCCCGGCATCCATCCCGGTGCCGACCGCCGCCATCGGCTGCGCCTTGGTGAAGATTTCCGCATCCGGGCCGATGCCGACCTCCAGATACTGGCTCCAGGCATTCTGCTGGATCAGCACCTCCTTCAGCCGCATCGCTTCAGGCGAGCCGGGCCGCAGCTTCGCCAGATCGTCGCCGACCAGGCGGTTGACCTCGGCGCGGATGGCGGTGGCAGCGTGGCTGTCGCCGCGGGCACGCTCCTCGATCACCCGCTCCAGCATCGATATCGCGAAGGTCACGCCGGCCGCCTTGATCGCCTGCAGGTCGATCGGCGCGAGCACCCAGGGGCGGGCCGGGTTGCGCACCTCGACCGGCGTATTGGCCAGGATGTCATCCAGTGGGCCAATCGGCGTGCCGGCGGCCGCGCGCAAGGCAGCGGCAGGATCAGGCGTCTCGCACAGGTCC
>DASQVN010000275.1:0-3724 GCA_035640755.1 Rhodopila sp. | reverse complement strand
CCTGGACGACCGCACCAGGATCAGGATGTACGCCGGCACGACGCTGTTCGAATTCCCGATCGTTGCATCTGCCTTATTCGACGATGCCGGGCGGGTGCGCGGCCTGCGCATGGTGACTGATCCGCGGCAGCAGGTGTCACGCGACCGAATGGAATATTGGGAACTGGGAAATTTCGTGCGGCTGAACTTCGGGAATGCCCCATGGACCTGCAAGGACCTGCCGCCGGATGAGGGCGAGAGTCCGGCAGGAACCCGTTTCCTGAAGAATCATTGCGAAAAGACGGTATCAGGCGAGCACCTGATCCTCGAACAGCGCTTCTTCCAGAAGAAGGGGCAGCATTTTGTCGATCCCCAGACGGGAAAGGCGCAGCCGCAGGCTTTTGAAAGCGCGACGCGGTTCGAACGGTACGACGCCGGTCTGCCCCTGAAATAGCGGTTGCGCGTCCGCGTGTGGTTCACGGTTCGCCTCAACGGGACATGCGCTATTGTCCGATTGTGCCGTCCACGAGAAGCGCCCCCTTCGTCTTCATGCCGGCGGTCGCGGCGCCGTCGAGGTCCGCGCCTTCCAGGCGTGAGCCGCGGAAATCCCCGTCGCTCAGATCCGCGCCGCTCAGGTCGGCTCGGAAAAAGTCGGCGCGCAGGGCCGATATGTTCGCCAGCTTTGCGCGTCGCATGCGGGCGCTCACAAACCCAGCCCCGTCCGCCACGACCGTCGTGAGATTGCACCGGCTTAGATTTGCGTTGCTGAAATTCGCCTGTTTCACCCGTCCGTTCGCCAGGTTGCAATCGGCCAGTTCAGTATTCACGGCGTTGGCGCGCGACAGGTCGGCCTTCTGCAGGTCGGCCCGGGTTAGTCGGGCGTGTTGCAGGTGGGCATCCGCCATGATCGCGCCCTCCAGCCGAGCGCCACTGAGATCGGAATCGTAAAGAAGTGCGCCGGTGAGATCGGCGCCGCTCAGGTCGGCCTGCCGCAGGTCCGTCTTGTTCAGATTGGCGCCCGACAACTTCGCCTGATCAAGCTTCGCGCCGCGGAGCCGCGCGGCGTGAAGCACCGCATCGGTCAGGTCCGCGCCCGTCAGGTCGGCCCCGCTCAGGTCACGGCGCTTCAGCCTGACCCCGCGGAGGTCGCAGCCCGGACAATTCTTGCTGGTGCCGGCCAGGAAAGCCTCGCGGTCAGCTGTGCCCCCGGCAGGCTGCGGGGGATCGGCGCCACGCACCGGCCACACCCATATCAGGCCCACCGCCACGGCGCAGGGCAGGAGCCAGCGAGGTCGAGCCATCGTTGCAATTTCGGTTCGAGTCCGCATTGCCGCCCCTGCCGTCATGATTGCGCCTGAGGGCACCGCCGCTATTATGGTCTGAAAGCGATCGCAGACAAAGGCAGACCGCGCCGATCGGGGGGAAGCGATGGTAAGGGTATGTGCGGTCACGGCATTTCTGCTGCTATCGGCTCAGGTTAACGCCGAGCAGATCGTCGGGCCGGCGAAGGCGATTGATTCGACAACGATCCAGATCGGCGGACAGCGGATCATGCTGTTCGGGGTCGATTCCGTCATGCGCAAGCAGGTGTGTCTGCTGGACCAGAAGCCGTGGCCATGCTGGTCGGCGGCGGTCAAGGCCTTGCAGGCATTGCTCGCTGCCGGCCCGGCGGTCTGCGACACGGTGGGAGATGCCGACGTGTTCGGCCGCTGGCTGGCGCGCTGCAAGGTGAACGACCAGAGCGTAAATGAGGCGCTGGTAGCTCAGGGTTTCGCCGTCGCGCGCACAACTGAGTCATCGGATTACGTCAGCGCCCAAAACGCCGCCAAGCAGAAGCGGCTTGGGCTTTGGCAAGGCCAGTTCGTGCCGCCGGAGCAATTTCGCAGGGCCGCGGGCATTCTGATGGAACGCCCCTGAGCATGCTGCCGATCTCGCATCTGCGGCCCTGCAGCCACCGCCAACATCGGGAGGTAGAACTCATGGAAATCGGCGCGCACCCTCAACCTCCCGCAAGACATTTCGCCAGTAATTCCATGGGAGCGATCATCCTGGTGCTTGCGGCGTGCCTTGGATCGGCCATGGCGGATGAGGCGAGTATCGCCAGGGGCCAGGCGATCTGGAAGGACAAGGCCGGATGCGCGGGGTGCCATGGTTGGGCAGGCGACGGCAGCGGCGGCCTGCATCATGAAGGGCACGCGCTGTCATTGCGTGCGACCGAACTGACCCGCGACCAGATTCGCATGACGATCCAGTGCGGCCGTCCCGGAACCCCGATGCCGCATTTCGACCGCTTCGCCTACACGGACAAGCGATGCTATGACATGACCGAAGCGGATCTGGGCGACAAGGCGCCGCCGCGCGCGTCCACCACGTTGCAGCCATACGAAATCGACGATCTGGCCGATTATGTCGCCGCCAAGCTGAAGGGCGCCGGACCGGTGACGCGCGCCGAATGCCTGTCCTACTATCAGGCCGCTTCCTCTGGGACCTGCGACCGCTATCCGGACAAGTAGTACAGGGATGCAAACCGCGCCCCGCCATGGCGGGGCGCGGCAGGCAGTGTCACAGGCTGAACACAAAAAGCATCGACGTGTTCTGCATGTCCTTCAGATCCGGCGTCTTGTCCAGGAAGGTCTTGGTCTGGATATTGCCGCCGATCAATATGGCCACGTACTGCTTTCCGTTGACCGAATAGGTCATCGGCGGGGCGGAGCTGAACGAACCGGTATTGAAATGCCAGAGCGGCTGCAATGTCGTGTCATCCAGCGCATAGACCGTCCCGTCGACCGTCGAGGTGAACAGCAGACCGCCGGCGGTTGCCGTCACGCCCGAAACGATTGGGTGCGGCATCGGCAACTGCGCCTTTTTCGTTCCGCTCGCCGGATCCATCTCCGTCATGGATCCCTTGATCTCCTCGGCGTTGGCATAGGTGCCACCCAGCCAAAAGGCGCCGCTGGCATCGTTCGACGGATCAGGCGTGACGTTCGAACAGCCTTCGATCCCGCCGCCATAGGACATATGCGTACGCGGGCTGTAGGTCGTCGGGAAGTAATTGACGCCGCCCTGAATGTTGGGGCAGCCGGTGAGCTTGCCCTGTTCCCGCCGTGAAGCCTGGCCGATCTTGTAGGTTTGCAGGGACTTGTTCGGATCGTACTCGACCGGCTTGCCGGTCTTGGGATCGATGCCGTCGGTCCAGTTGACCTTCTGCGCGTATTGCTGGCTGGCGATGTACTGGCCGTTGGTGCGGTCCAGCGTGTAGAAGAACCCGTTGCGCCCGAAATGCGCGACGATCTTGCGGTCCTCCCCGCCCATCTTGGTATCGATCAGTTGCTGGATCCCGACTTCATCATAGTCCATGAAATCGCCGGGCGTGTATTGGAAGTACCACTTGATCTTGCCTGTCGCCAGATCCAGCGCGAGGGTGGAGTTGGTGAACAGGTTGTCGCCGGGCCGGTATTCCGGATCGAACATCGGAACCGGCTGCCCCGTGCCCCAGATCGTCAGCTTCGTGCTGGGATCATAGGAACCGGTCTGCCAGAAGGAACCGCCGCCGTGCTTCCAGGCCTCGTCAGAGCCCTTCCAGGTCTCATGGCCGGGCTCGCCCGGCCCGGGGACCGTGTACGTGCGCCAGAGGTGCTCGCCGGTATCGGCATTGAAGGCGTCGATGTGGGCACGGGCGCCGCGGTCGCCGCCGCTGCCGCCGACAATCAGCTTGTCATCGACCACCAGCGGGGCTGACGTCAGT
>DASQVN010000274.1:0-7588 GCA_035640755.1 Rhodopila sp. | reverse complement strand
GCCCGCCTCCGGACGCGTTGCCTGCGCGCGGCACGGTATCCCCGAAATGGCCGTTCGGATATTGTGGGTACTCCGTCAGTGGTCCATGCGCGAGCCTCTGCTGGTCCCGGAGCTTGACGCGGCAGAGGTTCAGCACGCCGTCCTGCATCGCCACGTGAACCCGCTGCCCCTTGCCGGATGTGTGACGCTGATAAAGCGCGGTCACGATACCGAGGGCGAGATGCAAGCCAGTGCCGCTGTCGCCAATCTGTGCACCGGTTACCGTCGGTGGGCCATCGTCAAAGCCGGTGGTCGAAGCCGCACCGCCGGCGCACTGCGCGACATTCTCATAGACTTTGCAGTCTTCGTATGGTCCGGGACCAAATCCCTTGATGGAGGCAAGAATCATCCGCGGGTTAAGCTCTTGGATGTGCTCCCAGGTAAGACCCATCCGGTCCAGCGCGCCCGGCGCGAAGTTCTCGACCATGACGTCGCACTTCTTGATCAAGGCCTCGAGCACCAGCTTCCCTTGGGGCGACTTGCTGTCGATGGTGATCGAGCGCTTGTTGCTGTTCAGCATCGTGAAGTACAGGCTGTCGACATTTGGGACATCGCGGAGCTGCCCACGTGTGATGTCGCCCCCGCCTGGACGTTCCACTTTGATAACGTCGGCACCGAACCAGGCGAGCAATTGGGTGCAGGTCGGACCCGATTGCACATGGGTGAAATCAAGAATGCGGACGCCTTCCAGAGCCTTTGCCATAACTTCCTCCCGTGGTGGTGTCGATCAACCCGCGGCCCGCGCGGGTATCGCCCGCGCACAGGCCTGCAGTACGTTTCATCTACTCCTACTTGTACATCGTCTGGGCCTTGGTGCCCGGCGCGTATTCCCTTGGATCAACCCAGATGTTGACCAGCGCGGAGCGGCCGCTGCGTGCGATGGCCTCACGCGCCCTCTGCAACGCCGGGCCAATCTCGGCCGGATCACGAACCTCCTCGCCGTACCCGCCGAGCATTTCGGCAAAGCGGCCGAACGGAATGTCGCCGAGGAGGTTGCCGACGCTGCCGCGCTCCTCGCCGTACTTGGTGATCTGGCCGTAGCGGATCTGGTTCATCGCCGAGTTGTTGCCGATCACCGCAAGATACGGCGCGTTGAACCGGTTCGCCGTTTCCATATCAAAACCGGTCATGCCGAAGGAACCGTCGCCGTAGTAGCAGAGCACTTCCTTCTGCGGATTGGCGAGCTTCGCCGCCAGGGCGAAGCCAGTGCCGACGCCGAGGCTGCCAAGGGCGCCGGGATCCATCCATTGGCCGGGACGGCGTGGCCGCACCGCTTGCGCGGAAATCGTAACGACATCACCGCCGTCCCCGATATAGATTGTATCGTCGGAAAGAAACTTGTTGATCTCCCAGGCTACGCGATAGGGATGGATCGGGGACTGGTCGGACCTGAACAGCGGCATCAGCTTGTCGGTCTCGACCTGCTCGGAGCGGCGGAGCTGCGCCATCCATTCCCTGCGCGCCTGCGCGGCACCGTTGGCGATCCGGCCAGTCACGGCCTGCCGGACGGCCGCGAGAATCGCCCCAGGGTCTCCGGCCAGACCAAGCGAGACGTCCCGGTTTTTCCCGACGGTTCGATAGTCCATGTCGATCTGCACGACTTTCGCGTTGCGCCCAAGCCGCTTGCCGTAGCCCATCCGAAAATCGAACGGCGTACCGACAATGACGATCACGTCGGCTCCGTCGAAACCCTCGCGGCGGGTGCGATCGAAATGGTGCGGGTCCTCGGGGGGCAGCAGGCCGCGGGCGGCGCCATTGAAATAGGCCGGAATGTCAAGCGTGCGGACGAGATCGATTGCCGCCTCATGCCCGCGGCAGGTCCAGACCTGGCTGCCGAGGAGTATGACCGGCTTCGTGGACGTGATCAGGATGTCGGCCAGCTTCTCAATGTCCGCGGGGTCGCCTACCGATTTAGTCGAGGCACGATAGCGGCCGGCCTGCGGAATGACCGCCTGTGCAAGCGGGATCTCACGGTCGAGCACATCGCGGGGGATCTCAAGATAGCTCGGACCCGGCGCGCCGGCGAAGCTTTCACGCGCCGCCATCGCGATCATGTCGGCAATCCGCTCGGTCGAGCGTACGCCCGCGGAGAACTTGGTGATCGGCCGCATCAAGTCCACATGCGGCAGGTCCTGCAGCGAGCCCATCATGTGCTGGCTCAGCGCGCCTTGTCCGCCGATGTGCAGGATCGGGCTCTCAGAGCGGAACGCGGTCGCAATACCGGTGACGGCGTTCGTGCATCCCGGCCCAGCGGTGGTCACGACGCAGCCGAGCTTGCCGGTCTGGCGGGCATACCCGTCCGCCGCGTGCGCCGCGACTTGTTCGTGCCGGACATCAATGATTCGAATACCTTCATCGACGCACCCATCGTAGATATCGATGATGTGGCCGCCGCATAACGTGAAGATGGTGTCCACACCTTCATTCTTGAGGGCCTTCGCGACCAGGTGGCCGCCGGAGATGATGTCTTGGTTGCGGCTCTTTTGCTGAAGGGTGTCGTCGGCTGTCGTGCTCTGCCTCGGGTGCGCGGCCGTCTCGGACGTTGCTGCTGAGGTCATCCTTCTTGTCCTTCCCTATCTGACGCCATCCATGGTATGTGGTATGCCACAGATCGATCGCGCTGCCTAGCGGATAATGAAGGTAGCGTGAAAAATCTGGTATACAATATGCCACCGGTCTGCTTATGTGCGGAACGCGCGCTGCAATGGCCGCGCACCAACTGATAGAGGGAGACACCAATGAGGGTTGACACCTTGCTCAAGCGGAGGCGCCCGCGGATCATATCCGTCCGTATGAACGAGACCGTCGGGTCCGCGGCTCAGATCCTGCGACGCGAAAACGTCGGCGCGGTGCTCGTCAAGGACTCCTGTGGAACCGAAGGCGACATCGTCGTTGGTCTGCTTTCGGAGCGGGATTTCCTACGCGCACTAACCGACTATGGCGTCGCCGCATTCAAAATGCCGGTCTCGGCGGTGATGACCCGCACCGTGGTTGCATGCGAGCTGTCGGACAGCATCGATACCGTCGCCGAGCTCATGCAGCGGCATCACATTCGGTACGTGCCGGTCATCGACTGCGGGGCGCTCATCGGTGTCGTCAGCATCCGTGACCTGCTCGCCGAGGGGCGGACCGTCCCCAACGAACCGTTTTCCGCTGCCGCCTGACGCGATCGAAGCCGTTCTGCGTCGCGGGCCATCACGCCCGAACGTTCACGTCACACGAAGGCCAACTCGATTTTCAGGAGGAACCCGCAAATGTCCGAAGTCGTGCTGCCTAACACACAGCTCCTCATTAACGGTGATTGGGGAGATGCCGCCGACGGTCACCGCTTCACAACCGTGAACCCAGCGACCGAGGCACCGATTGCCGAGGTGGCACTCGGCGGCGCGGCCGATATCGACCGTGCCGTCAGAGCCGCGCATCGCGCGCTTGAGAGCGGGAGGTGGCCGGCAATGACCGGTGCCGAACGCGGCCGAGTTCTCAACCGCCTCGCCGCGATCTTCCGCGAGCGCATGGATGAGATTGTATTGCTCGAAAGCATTGACGCGGGCAAGCCGCTGGCCGCGACCCGGCGTCAGGATGTTGCGGCGGCAATCGATACGCTCGAGCATTTTGCCGGCTGGGCGGACAAGCTCGCGGGAGAGGTCATTCCAGTACGCCACGACGCGCTGACGTTCTCGCGAAAGGCGCCGGTCGGCGTGGTTGGCGCAATCGTGCCTTGGAACTTTCCGCTGATGAACGCGGTATGGAAGACCGCACCCGCGCTGGCCTGTGGCTGCACCGTTGTGCTTAAGCCTGCACAGCTGACCCCACTCTCGGCACTATGGCTGGGTCAGGCCGCTCTCGAGGCAGGTTTGCCGCCGGGGGTCCTGAACATCGTACCAGGCTCAGGCACGGACGCCGGTGCTGCACTCGTCTCGCATCCCTTGGTCAACAAGATCGCGTTCACCGGCTCGCCCCAGGTCGGGCGCGGCATCATGCGCGCAGCAGCCGAGAACGTGACCCATGTCGGACTCGAGCTCGGCGGCAAGGCCCCGATCGTTATCTTCGCTGATGCCGATATCAACAGGGCCGTCCGCGCCACGACGGCAGGAGCTTTCTTCAACGCCGGCCAGGTTTGCTCGGCGGCAACGCGGGTCGTGGTCGAGGACTCTGTCCACGACGAGTACGTCGAACGCCTGACGGAACGCGTGAAGTCGCTTCGCGTCGGCAATCCTCTGGAAGACGGGGTCTCCATGGGCCCGGTCATTTCCCGCGGCGCGATGGAGGGTATCCTCAAGTACATCGATATCGGCCGCAGCGAAGGGGCGAAGGTCGCACTCGGCGGTGGCCGCTGTGGCAAGCAGGGCTATTACGTGGCACCGACTCTGTTCGTCGACGCGCACGAGGAGATGAAGATTGTTCAGGAGGAGATCTTCGGCCCTGTGCTGACCATTCTTCGCTTCCGTGAGAATGATGAAGACGAGGCAGTGCGCATCGCCAATAACAGCATCTACAGCCTCGCATCTGCCGTCTGGACGCGCGATATCAATCGGGCGCACCGGGTGTCGAGCCGGCTGCATTCCGGCATGGTCTGGGTCAACACCTACGGGCCAACTGATGCTCGTCTGCCCTGGGGCGGGTTGGGCGGTGCATCCGGTATCGGCCGCGATCTGGGTCGAGCCGCGCTCGAGGCCTATACCGAACGCCGCACCGTTTGGATGCAGTTCGACTAAGCCTCCGGCACAGCCTGAAATCTTCCCATAGGGAACACAATAACTCCCTCGGAATGAATTGGACAACGTCGTGAAAGTTTGCATCTTCGGCGCCGGCGCGATCGGCGGCTATATCGGCGTGCAACTCGCACAGGCTGGTATCGAGGTTAGCCTGGTGGCACGCGGTCCGCATCTGGAGGCGATGCGCCACCGCGGCTTGCGCCTGGTCAAGGACAACGAGGAAACGGTGGTGCGGCTCGCCTGCACCAACGATCCCCAGGAACTGGGCCCGCAGGACTATGTGATCGTCGGCCTGAAGGCGCACCAGCTTAGCGCGGCTGTACCCCAGATGCAGCCGCTTCTGGACCGCACGACCGCCGTCGTTACCGCGGTGAATGGCATCCCCTATTGGTACTTCCATTGCCACGGCGGACGCCTTGAGGGCAGCGTGGTCGAGAGCGTTGATCCCGGCGGGATACAGTGGCGAGGCCTGGGCCCAGAGCGCGCGATTGGCTGCATCGTCTATCCCGCGACCGAAATCATCGAACCTGGTGTCATCAAGCACATCTACGGCAACAAGTTCCCGATCGGCGAGCCCTCCGGCGAGCGTACCGATCGTGTGCGGAAGCTGTCGGACGCCTTCGCCGCGGGGGGGATGCAAGCGCCTGTGCTTGACCGCATCCATGACGAGCTATGGTTGAAACTGTGGGGCAATCTGTCCTTCAATCCGATCAGCGCGCTGACCCATGCGACACTTGATGTGATCTGCACGGACGAGGGAACCCGGGCGGTTGCACGGAGGATGATGGTAGAAGCTCAGCAAATTGCCGTGCAGCTCGGCGTGCAGTTCCGGGTCGACGTTGACCGCCGGATAGAAGGAGCTCGCAAGGTGGGCGCGCACAAGACATCGATGCTGCAAGACCTCGAGCGGGCACGCCCGATGGAGATCGCGCCGTTGATCACAGTGGTGCAGGAACTCGGCGTGAAGCTCGGGATCCCTACTCCAACAATCGACGTCGTTCATGCGCTCATAGCGCAGCGGGCGAAAGTGGCGGAATGCCCCTGATGGTGTTATCCGGGTGAAATTTGGAAGCAATCTACCGGACAAGCTGCGCTGACGGCTTCGGTCGGCGTGGACTTGCCGACAGGTCCTTCCGCCAGAGAGCTACCATGTTCTCCGGCGGTCAGGATCAAAGAAACTCCCACCATGCGGGAAGTGTAAGGGCCCGCACGACCAACGCCTGGAGCTGCCGCCACTTCTGCAAAATAGAGGTAGGCCAGTCCTGTGGTAGCACAAAGCTGCGGGCTCGAAGGCCGCTGGCCGTGGTGTCCCGGAAAGTCTGCATCGCTATTATACCGTCGCCCAACACAAAATAAGTTGCGTTTTGGATTATTTCGTGCACTGCATCAAGTCGAATCGATTGACGAAGACCGCGCTTGGCGCATAGCAGATAAACAATGGGGGAACCTCGGCGGTGGCCGGGCCGATTTGAGCCCTTCGAATTGTCGGCTTAGCACGCAATTTCTGGTATACTCCATGTCACCCGCCAAGGCGGGCCCGCATCAGGAGCTGAGTATGCCGGACGTTGTGACTACCCCCCGCCTCATGCCGCTCGACACCGGCGTTGGACTGCGCAGGCTCGCCTGCGACGCGATCAAGCGAGCGATCACCGAGATGGATATTTATAGCCACGCGTCCGAGATCCGCCTCGATGAGCGACAGCTCTCCGAGGATCTCGGGGTGAGTCGGACGCCGATCCGGGAGGCGCTGACCGTTCTGGAACAGGAAGGCTTTGTCCGCACCGTGCCGCGCCGAGGGGTTTACGTCGTTCGCAAGACGAAGCGCGAAGTCGTTGAGATGATCATTGTCTGGGCTGCCATCGAGAGCATGGCGGCCTCCCTGGCGGCAACCCGTGCGACGACAGAGCAGCTTCAGGAGCTTCGCGCGCTATTCGAGGGGTTCGGGACCGATCCGGCTCATCACCTGGACGAGTATAACGAAGCGAACATAGCGTTCCATAAGGCAATTATTCGGCTTAGCGGGTGCGGGTTGATGGATGATCTGATGGAGAACCTGTTCATTCATATGCGCTCGATCCGCTCTGTCATGATGGGACAGGACAACCGGGCAAAGCGGTCGATCCGTGATCATTATAGAATTATTTCTGCTCTTGAACAACGTGACCCGGAGCTAGCCGAGCGGTTGGTGCGTGAGCACACGCTGGGCCTTGCGGCGCATGTCGAAAAGCATGGAGACTGGCTGGACGGCGCCGCGGCTCCCGCAGATGAGGACAGCGGGAAAAGGCCTCGCCCCCTCTCTCTCCATCGGCGCTGAAGATTGACCCAGGATCGGAGTGCGCCCCTGCGGGTGGACATATTGCCTACTCTTACCGTGTCATAAACCTCTTGCCCGATTCGACGCCGGTTTGGCAATGCTGGAGATTCGCACTCATGCGGCGGATTGTGGGTCTGCAAACCGGTGCGCATGGCAGCGAATCACGCTTTGCGACCTATGTCGAGGCCATCACGTCGGCACTGGGCGATGCCGCTCGTGCCGCACCGGTCCAGTCGTGTTGCGCCGGACTGCTGCTGTCCGGCGAGCGTAAAAGCGCCGAGCCGATGGTCGCGCGCCTGCAGCCCGGGCGCGTGCAGGCGGCGCACCAGTCGCTGCACCACGTCGTGGCGAAGGCCGATTGGTCCGACGATGCCGTGCTCGCGGCAGTGCGCGCCCACGTCCTGCCCGTCCTCGAGCGGCACGGCCCGATCCGGGCGTTGATCATCGACGACACGGGCATACCGAAGACAGGCAAGCACTCGGTCGGCGTGGCACGGCAGTATTGCGGGCAACCCGGCAA
>DASQVN010000273.1:0-4604 GCA_035640755.1 Rhodopila sp. | reverse complement strand
GACGATCTGAGCTAACGACTGGGCCGCGCCGCAGAGCATCGACGTCATGGTGAAGCCGAGGATGCAACCGACATAGAGGGGCTTACGACCATAGCGGGCCGCCAGCCAACCGACCGGCGCGGTCATGATCGCCGAGGCGGTGATGTAGGAGGTCAGGACCCAGGTGATTTCGTCGAAGCTCGAGGAAAAATGCCCTGCATGTAGGGCAGCGCCACATTGGCTATGGTCTGGTCGAGCAGTTGCAACACAGTGGCGGCGGGGCGACCTAGGCGTCGTCCATTTTGCACCCACGAGCATGCCGAGACGACCCGTCCGCCGTCAAACGCGACGGAGGCGATGCCTGGCATCATGCACCATGATCATCGGCCAGCCGCCATTTTCCGACGTTCTCGCGACCGAGTTATGGTCAATCGTGCCCTGGTAGCCCATCCTTTGATGCCGGACTTACCTGTTCTGCGCCTCTCGCAGCAGAGTGCGGCAAGGCGGAGCCTCGGCCGTGCCGAGTTGGATCGTCGGTAGTATGGCAAGCGCTCCAGCCAAGCCATTACGCCCGGCCGGCGTCGCCGGGTCGGGTGCCGCTCGGGGCGCCTTCAACGTGCCGCTGATCAGCAGCGGGGTCGGCAGTACCCCGACGGTAAGATGTCTCGACTGCGTCCGTAGCCGGATCTCCACGCGCTCGTGCCCCAGATCGACAGTCCCTCTACCTTGCGTCACGGCATCGGCCGTCTCCAGCAGCAGGGTGCGTGTGGACAGGATCCCGTCTTGCAGCGGAAGATCTGCCAGGAAACACTCGACTTCCGTTGTGCGCGAACCGACCAGCGAGGAGAACAATGCACTTCCTAGCCGCAGGCCGGCGAGATCCACGAGCAGTGAACTGAGATCGCCCCCCTGCATCCACAACGACACGGCCCCATTGGCGCCCGCAGCGATGTCTGCCAGCGAACGGCCGCTTCCTTGCACGCGCACAACACCGTTCAGCGCGCCGCTGCCTTGATAGCCGCCGCTCGCCCATAAGAGCCGCCCGACATCGACTCGCTCAAAGCTGATATCAGCGCGCGCCTGGAGTGCATCGTTTGTCTGAGGTGTCAGCCGGATGTCGCCCGCAATTCGTCCCTGGCCGACGCCGACGCTCAGCTGATGAATGGTCGCGCTGCCGTCCACGACATCCATGCCGAACGCGAGATTGTCCAGCGGCATCGACGCGCCCTGGATCCGCTGAGCGTGAAAGTTCAGGTGCAAGTTCACCCGATTGAGTTTGGCAGGGTGCAGCGGAGCCTGCGGCAGCACCTTCGGGCTCGCCAGAGCCTGCTGTTCCGACTGCGCGGCCTGATCCTGCTGGCTGGATGTCTGACCTGGCGTCCGTGGTGGTCCCGGATTGCCGCTGAGCAGGCTGACAATGTCGCGGAGGTCCACGCTGCTGGATAGAACGTCGGCTGTGATCTCCGGCCGTTGCCCCGATCGCGTTGCAACCGTCATCGTGCCTTCGAGCTCACTCCGGCCTAGCCGTCCTTTTGCGCCGGTGAGTTGATACGCTTCCCCTGTGCTGTCCAACTTGCCACGCAACTCGTAGGGCGGCGTGGCTGGAAAGAGCACTCCGGTGAGGGGCCCGAGACGCACCATATCCGGCCCAGCAATGAAGACGTCCACGATCGCGCCGTGAAGGCTGAGGGGGCTTGGCAGGCGTCCCTTCAATGAGACCTGTGTTGGCCCGTTTTCGACAGCAATCTCGACTGGCCACGACGGCGAGGGGCGCGGGTCGGAAGGGAGGCTGCCGGCGAACCGCGCAGCCAGAGGTTCACCGGCGAACGTCCCACGCGCCTCGCCTGCGATGCTTGGCGCCTCAGCACTTTCTGTCGCGTGCTTGGTTGCGAAGCTGGCTTCGAAATCTGCGTGCAAGCGGGCGAGGGACACCCGCGCGCGTCCGTTCAGGATGTTCAGCGAGCCGATCGGGGTGCTGGACGCGAAGGGGAGGTGGTAGTTCGCCCGGCCGTCCGCCGTCTCAACGGCGTGGATCGTCGGCCGGTCTAGCTCAACTGAGGTGATGACGATCGCCCGGCGGCGTAGGAAAGCCGCGACATCTAATTGGACGGCCAGACGCGACACCCGCACAAACGGCTCTGCGTCCGCGGTAAACCCATCAGGATTGCCGACCACGACGTCCTGCACGACCACTGTCACAGGGGCGCCCAGATGCAGATTGACGCGCCCAATGCTCACGGCGCGGCCGAGCGCGGTGGCGGAATGGCTCGTGATCAATGGTCCTGCCCAAAGGGGCACCGACAGAACGGCGGCAAGGAGGAACGCGACTACAGCCAAGCCTGCGCAGAGCAACCACTGGGCCGCACGCCGAACCATTGGGCATCCTTCCTGCCGTTGTGGACGCAGCCAGTCGCAGCCAACCACAAACGCAGGACTTGCCGCGTCGTTCGGCGGTTGCGATAGACTCGACGGATAGCGGCAAACCTGGCCGCTGGATCACCGGCCAAACCGGATGATGCAGCGGCGAACCTAGCTAGGTTTGAGGTGGTGCTGGCTCGTGAACTACTGACCCGCAAGGCTTGTCATGCCTCGTCGCACTCGATCTGTCGCGGAACCCGACCTGTTCAGTCTTGAGCCTGCGCTGCCGGGACCAGCGCGGTCGAAGGCTTTGCCAGCTGCGACCACGTCTGCACCACACCGGCCGATCAGCGTTGCTGATATCGAGCGTGTGATCGGCGAATGGAGCAACGAGGATCTCGAGCAGCTCCGCGCCTTGGCAACACACGAGGCTCGGCGGCGAGGACTCGTGCCGGTGGAAGCCGCACATCCGCCCTCAGATGCGGACACCGAAAAGCCTGCCGAGCAGGCCAGCCAACGGCACAGGGGGGCGGACTTGGTTCAGGAGATAGCGCCCGGGCAAGTGAGCGCGATTCGAGCTGCAAGCGAAGCCGGCATGAAGTTGAGCAGGATCGCCCGCGAGTTTGGAATTCCTTTGGCGAAGATCAAACAGATCCTGGGCGCCTCAGGCTCGTCCTAAACGAGCGCTCGGCTGAGCCGCATGGCAGGCCACCGGGAGGTATCCGGCAGACATCACCCCGCACCCGAGCCGGACGCGCCTTCGGCCGAACCAGGCACCGCTTCTGCCGCCGCCTGAAAGCCGATTTTAGAATGAGTGCCGTCGCAGAATGGCTTTTTCGTTGATGCGCCGCAGCGACAGAGTACGACCCTGGCCTGGGTTGGTAAGACGCTCCCGTTCGTGTCGCGCAGTTCGATTGTGCCTGTCACCACATATGGCCCGTTTGGCCGTGCCTCGATCGTCACGTCAGCCATGAGCATCCTCCGTTACTGGATCTTCGTCGATAAATGGGCATGGGCTGACCTGCCCATCATCTAGCCGCAGAGTGCCGAATTCACCCAATGCAGCACTTGCAGTCAACAAGACCCCACTGCCGCGCAGTAGTTCTAAGCCAGCCGCCAGACGGGGGTCCTCGGGTAAGCGCAGGCGCGGCTCCAGCAGAGCACCAACGGCCCCGTAGGTCTGGGCCGCAATAATCAGCGCCACGCCAAACACGCCCACGTTTGATCCTGGACGCAGAAGGATGCCGATCCCCGCAAAGCCGATAATCAATCCAATCAGGGCCGGCTTCGCCGGCCTTTCCCGGAATAACAGGTAGGCGAGACAGGCGCTCATCAGCGGCATCGTCGCCGACAGCACCCCCACAATGCTGGGCGCGACCGTCTGCTGCCTGACGGTGCCAACTCCGGCAGCGAGGGCCAAGATCAGCGTGCCAACCAGGAGTGAGGATAAGAGCCGCCGTAAACCGGGTCGCCGGGCACCTGTTGCGAGTGCCCAGGCAGTAAGTGCCGCGCCGGCCAGGAAGCCGCGCACCGTCATGATGACCAACGGGGGAAAGGAACTGAGTGCGGCCTTGGTGCCGGCCGGCGATGAACCGAAGCAGATATAGGTGGCAATCAATGCCAGAGCGATACTGCCCCAGCTGGCCGCCATCTGCAGCTGTGAACGCCGCCTGTCTGAGCGGGCTATTGGTTTCGATGGAGGGGAGAGGGGAACGACGGTGCGGGTCGACATGCCATCGTAACCCTGCAATCAGGGAAAAGATGGGTCACGCGTGCGTAAAGCAAAACCACGATGAAGCAGCGGATGGTTGTTGGAACTGCCCGACTGGAACCGCCGCGGGTTCAGCCCGGAATGCCCAGGAAGGAGATCGCTGTCCGGAGACACGGATCTCCAAGATCGGCAATACGGCCGAACGTGGTAGGGAACTAATATTGGCAGCATCCCGCCGGAGGCCAGATATTGCGGCGCCACGCCGACCGAGCGTCGCCTCTTGTTCGGAAAGCTGCTGTCATCGATGATCCAATAGGTGATCGGCCCAAACAGCGCGATCGCAGGCAGGACCGCCCCAAGCACCGCTGTGTCATCCCACGCGGCCTTGACCATCAGGTGGTGCAGCGATTGGTGGGCCGACCAGAAGTGCCGGTTCGTCACAAGCCGGTGGTTTCCCCGGCGTGCCAGTGAACTCCGCGGTCCACCTGGCGTTTTACGGCCGTTACAACTCCACGGAAGCCAACTGATGAAATTTAGGCACCTGAGTTTCGGCCTC
>DASQVN010000272.1:0-2480 GCA_035640755.1 Rhodopila sp. | reverse complement strand
CGCTCGGCCTGCCGTGGAGCAGGACCGGCCGGAGCGCAGCCGGTTCCGGGCGCGCGTTGGCGCGGTGGCAGGACTGCCGGGGGCGGCGTTCCAGGGGCGGTCGGAACTGCCGGATACGTTCAGCCTGTTCGCGGCCGGGCTTCTGGCGCTGCAGACGCGTCCGCCCGAGGCGATTGGGCGGATGATCGGGCTGTTCTTCGAGGTTCCGGTCAGGATCAGGGAGTTCATCGGCGCATGGCTGGATATTCCGGCGAAGGCGCAGACGCGGATCGGGGTGTCCGGGGGAAATTCGATACTTGCACGGAACACGACGGTCGGGAGCCGGGTGTTCCTGCGGCATCACCGGTTCCGGATCGTATTGGGGCCGCTCGGGTTGCGCGAGTTCCTCGGGTTCCTGCCGGACCAGCGGGCGCGCGGGACGATGAGGGCGATGGTGCGGCAGGCGGCGGGGCTGGAGAGCGACTGGGATGTGCAATTGCTGCTGCGCTGGCAGGAGGTGCCGACCACACAGCTCGGCCTTGTCACCCGGCTCGGCTGGACGAGCTGGCTGCATGCACGGCATCGCGCGTGCGATGCAGATGACCTGATCCTGCCCGGCAACGCATGAGAGCCCGCTTGATAATGCTACTACGCCGGCCATCCGGCGGGGGTTTTTCCGCTTCCGTTGCTCACGGCCCCATACGGCCGCTCCGCTACGGGTCGGAAAAGCCCCCGCCGGCCGGCGCCCCAGTTAGTCGCGTGATCCAGACCTCCGGCGATGCCGCCTCCAGTCATCGCGCTGCAGGGGCGCCTCTGGCTCGGCGTAGCGCATTCTCAAACAGGCTCTGACGCAAGGGAGCGGCCGCCATGACCACGATTACCCGCGATGTCGTCTTCGCCAAACTTGGTCCGGCGGCGCTTAAGTCGCTGCAACGGGCGCATGAATTCGCGAAGACGCGGGGCGACAGCTATATCGAGCCGGTCCACTGGCTGGCGGTGTGGCTGAACGACGCGGATGGGGATGTGCCGCTGATCCTCGACCGGCTGGGGGTGCAGCGGGAGGCGCTGCTGTCAGACCTGCAGGCGGCGCTGGGGCGGCTGCGGCGGTCGCGGTCGTCGCGGCTGGATTTCAGCACCGACCTGGAGCTGGTGATCGAGCGCGGGTGGATCGCGACGAGCCTGGTGTTCGGGGACGCGCGCATCCGGACGGGGCATCTGCTGCACGGGATGCTGGACAGTCCGGAGCTGAAACGGCTGCTGGCGTCGCTGTCCACCGTGTTTGTTTCGTTTGATGCGACCACGATCGCGGCGCGGTTCCAGGAGCTGACGCGGGGGTCAGGGGAGGAGAGCGAGGTTGCGCTGGTCGCGCCGGTGGAATTGGCGCCTCAGGCTTCTGCGGGGAGTGGGTCGGGTGCGCTGGAGAAGTTCACCACCGACCTGACGGCGGAGGCGCGGGCGGAGAAGATCGATCCGGTGCATGGGCGCGACCAGGAGGTGCGGCAGGTTGTCGATATCCTGATGCGGCGGCGGCAGAACAACCCGATCATCGTGGGGGAGGCCGGCGTCGGGAAGACGGCGCTGGTGGAGGGGTTGGCGCTGCGGATCGCGGCGGGGGATGTGCCGCCGCCGCTGCGGGAGATCAGGCTGCTGACTCTGGATATCGCGGCGATGCAGGCTGGCGCCTCGGTGCGTGGGGAGTTCGAGAACCGGCTGAAATCGGTGATCAATGAGGTGCAGAAATCGGCGCAGCCGATCGTGCTGTTCATCGATGAGGCGCACACACTGATGGGGGCGGGGGGCGCGGCGGGGACAGGGGATGCGGCGAACCTGCTGAAGCCGGCGCTGGCACGGGGCGTGCTGCGGACGATCGCTGCCACGACTTGGGCGGAATACAAGAAGCACATCGAGAAGGACGCGGCGCTGACGCGGCGGTTTCAGGTCGTGCAGGTGGATGAGCCCGATGAGGATGCGGCGATCCGGATGCTGCGCGGGCTCATCGGGATGTTCGAGGCGCATCACAAGGTGCAGGTGCTGGATGAGGCGCTGGCGGCGGCGGTGCGGCTCTCGGCGCGGTATATCCAGGGGCGGCAATTGCCGGACAAGGCGGTGTCGGTGCTGGATACCGCTTGCGCGCGGGTGGCGATGAGCCAGGGGACGGTGCCGGCGGAGATCGAGGATTGCCGGCGGCGGATCGGCGACCTGGAGGCCGAACGCGACCTGCTTGCAGCGGAGGCGCGGATCGGGATTCCGCATCAGGAGCGGGCGGCGACGATCGAAACGGAGCTGGACGGGCTGCGGCAGGAGCTCGCGAGGCTGGAAGGGAGGTATCAGGCGGAGGTGGAGCTGGTCTCGCAGATCCTGGCGCTGCGGGCGGAATTGCGGGAGGCGGAGGCGGGATCGTTGCCACGGCTCGAGGAGACGCAGCGGCAGTTGGCGGCGCTGCAGGGCGAGGCACCACTGGTGCTGCCGGCGGTGGATGGGCAGGCGGTGGCAGCGATCGT
>DASQVN010000271.1:0-8388 GCA_035640755.1 Rhodopila sp. | reverse complement strand
GGCGCTTTTCGAGCGTATGCTGCGCAACCCAGGCAGGGCGCTAGCGATCCAGCTGACCGAGGCTCGTCAACTCAGTGACAACGTAATCATCCAGACCGGTACATGGCAGGAGAAAATCGATAGCGGCCCCCAGGGTGGGCTTTATGTGGGAGTGCTGACTAAACAGGGAGATAGGTGGAAGTTCACCGCCGATACCTGGAACATTAATCCCTGAACACGAAGCACCCGATCCTGCACGGTCTGGTCAAGGTCAGGTTTGTATGGGGCGGTTTACCTGCGGTCCCGGTAGGGCGGCCGCGTGGCTGCCCCAGGAGTGGATACTAGGCATGCGTCGCTGAGCTCGGCTGCCTAACTACCTTCCGCTCTGGGGGCTCTTTCCCGTTCGTTTAGCAGCTGAGATGCCGGGATCAGCGACCCAGATCGACGCCGCCCGCGGCTCGCCGCCGAGGACGAACGGGCCGCCACCGATGCGGTGCGCGATGTGGCCACCCAACTGCAGCAGGCGCTGGGCACCCGGGCGGAGGAGTTGCATCTCCTCCAGGCCAGGGGGGCGGTCGCTGCGGCAATGGCCTGGCTGGCGCCTTGTTGCATCGATCGCCCGCTTGGGCGGCTTCGGATAGGATGAGGCCGGGGCGAGTCCCCTCCACCATGCCGGGGCACCCCTCTTACCGTTCAAAACGAATGCCGCTCGGCGCCATCACATCCCTCAGCAGAAGCATCGGGTGACCAACTGGGCCGAGTACGACGCGGGCCTGTGCGCCCGCGGCAGCCTCACGGTGTGGTTCACGCCGGAGCTGGTCGAGGCCTGGAAGGCCGAGCCGCACACCGGCCGGGGCGGGCAGAGCCCGCCTACTCCAATCTGGCGATCGCCACGGCTCTGACGCTGCGGGCGGTATTCCGCCTGGCGCTGCGGCAGACCGAAGGCCTCATCGCCTCCATCCTGCAGCTGCTCGGCCTCGACCTCCCGGTGCCCGACCACTCCACCCTCAGCCGCCGGGCCGAGACGCTGGCGGTACCGCGGCCGCGCTGCGGGCGCGAGCTCAAGCGGAACGCCGGCACACGAGGATCCCTTGCGACGGGGCTGGATCCTGTTGCCGCAGGCGCGCAGCTATCATGGTCTGAAATACTTCAGAGCGCCGCGCTCGGTTCTCGGGCAATGCTCCTCTCCCTCACCGCAGATGGTCGAGGGCGTCCTGGTCGAGGAGGATGGCCGGCGCTGGACCCTGACACTGCGCGAGGGCCTGCGTTGGCATGACGGCGAGCCTGTGCTGGCGCGGGACTGCGTGGCTCCCATCCGGCGCTGGGCGCAGCGCGACTCGTTCGGCCAGACTCTCATGGCTGCAACCAACGAGCTCTCCGCCCCCAGTGATCGGGTGGTCCTGTTCCGCCTCAAGGCGCCATTCCCGCTGCTGCCGAACGCTCTGGGGAAGGTGCCCAAAAACCTCAAATTTCACCCGTTTGGGTGAAGCGGCAGCATTGCTGAGAGTCTAGGTGTCGCTGTGCCGAGCGTATGGCGATCAAGAGGGAAACGGTTCCAATCGTCGATATTACAACGGTATAGCCATGAAGAAAATCTATCGGGTCGGGCTAATACTGCTGCAATTCTGCGCTTTAGAACAGATCGCCGCCCTTGCTGCTGATTTTTCTGACACCAATCTGAACGGTGCTCATCTGACGAATGCCGATCTGCGTGGATCTAATCTGAGCGGTGCCAGCCTGACAGGTGCAGATCTTAGCGGAACCGATCTCACGGGCACTAACGTTACCCAACGGCAGTTGGACAGCGCTTGTGGCTCCGGAACAAAACTGCCAGCTGGCCTGAGAATTCAGCCATGCCCGGCTTCGACAGCCTCCGAAGCCGACGCAGATGGAAGTGGACAGCACACGAGTGCTGATCAGGCGCTGCCCAAAGCCCATGATGATCGTGTCAGCTCCTCTGGGATCTTGATCGAAGTTCCGCCCATTGGAATGCGAACGCAGGATTCTCAGCAGCCTCCCGAACGCGCGGAAGTCTCCTCAAAACCGACAATCGAGGTCTCATCCAAGGCGGGACACTAATGATTCTGACCCAAATTGTCGTCGTCATATGCACGACTACTGGTTCCTCATGTATCAACTATGTTGATGTCACGCTGGGGGTCCTATCCGTCAGCGCTTGTGAGCACGTGATTCAGGAGATCGTGCGAAACCACGCGCCCGACGGCACAGTGCTTCGTCGCGACCGCAGTTCCTGCACACTGATGCCGGTTAATACCCAGAACGACCTCGCATCCTAACTTCTAGCCTTGCCGCTGTTGACCGCTGCCCGGCTTAGCACAAGCCCGGTCGACAACGGCCTTTGCGTTCACGCTCGGATAGGGCCTGAACGTAGCCGCGATATCGTGCCCGAAAGCGTGTTCTTCCCGACGAGTAGGCCGAGTACGTTGCGCATTGGCCCCTCGGAGTTCCAGATCACCTAGAACGGCGCGGTATCCGGGGGCGGCTGGAAGTGGAGGGTGCGGTTGCTGCCTGCTGTCCGCCTTGGCTCGGCACGAAGGCTTTGACGTCCGGGAGATCCCATTAGGCTTCTTCACGGATGACTTGATACCACCAGTCCGAAGGGCTGATTGGTGTCGCGCGCAGCCACCCCATCAGCCATGCCGCGTGGCTGATCCGCGCAGCTCGTAGCAAAGCGCACTCGCGACCCGGCTACTTCGGCGGCTGCAAGGTGATGCCATACTCGGCGTAAATGCGCCTGATCGTACCATCCACAATCAGGCGGTCGAGTGCGCTGTCGATCGCGGCGCGCAGTTTGTCGTCCGGCTTCACCATTCCAACGGCAACGTTCCATTCGAACGCTGGCGCGAGCCCGTCGATCTCCACCAACCGGAAGGCCTGCGCGGGATGAGTGAGGTTGAAATAACCCGCGGCAGACCGGCTGACTGCCGCGCCATCGACCTCCTTGTCGGCAACCGCCGCCAACATCTCGTCCTCGAAACCGAACACCGAGGTGGTAAGGCCACGCTGATTGAAGATCATGGAGGCGACCGAACTGCCCATCACGCCGATCTTGGCGTGCGGATCGATCGCGTCGGCGTTGGCGATCGGGTTGTCGGATCGAACCGCCAATACGATGCCGGTCCGGTAGTACGGCTTGGACAACCGTAGGCCGGTCTCTTCCTGCACCCCCGGCTCAGCAATCGCATCCGTCACGATGTCGCAGCCGGCCCGCCGCAGTTGGTTGGGTCCGACGATCCAGATCGGCTCCAGCGCGACCCCGATCTGTTTGGCGATCGCCTGTCCAAGCTCGATCTGGAAGCCCGGCGGGTCGCCCTTGCGGCTGGAAAACGGTAGCGCGTTGGGATGCGCGCACTGCTCGATCGCCCCGCGCGCTCGGATGATGTCGAGCGATCGCGCCTCGGCCGTCGGCGCGAGCAAGGCTGCGGCCAGCAGCGGCGTGGCCAGAACGAGAAATTTCATCACACCGATCAATCCTTCAGCGACCGGATATAGGCGATGAGATCGGCGAGCTGGTCACCATCGATCGAGCCGCTGAACGATGGCATCCGCCCTTCCTTGCCGTTCATGATACGAAATGTAATGAATGAGTCGTCGCGCGCGGTTCCCATCAACTGCGGTCCCTTGCCCGCCGACCGGCCGCCGTTCTCGTGACAATAGCCGCAGCCGTGCGATGCAAACACCTGCGCGCCCCGCTCCGCCGCACCGGGCGGAGCGGATGCGGCAGAATTTTCGCCGGCGGCCAACGCCGCACCCACCGTCAGCGCAAGTGCGCCGCCAACCCCGAGAAGCAGTCGCATGATGCCTGGCATCGACGTCCGTCAGAACAGGAGGGAGCGGGGAATGACCCCCGCTCTCGGTGACATCATCGCCGTCCCGCGGTTCATCAAGAGCCGGACGGCAGCGCGTAGACGATCAGTGCCCCAGCATCCATCGGCATGGACTTGTACGGCTCGCCGAACATGGCGCCGTAGCCCTCGCCGACCAGGCTGCCCCAGCCTGCCGGAACCGCGATATACTGCTTGCCGCCGGCGGCGTAGCTGATGATGCCGCCGGTATGGCCGATACCGTCGTTGTGCGACCAGAGCTCCTGGCCGGTCTCGGCGTTATAGGCGTGAGTGATACCTGCTGCATCCGGCAGGAACACGAGGTTGCCAGCGGTGGCCAGCACGCTCGACAGCGGCGGTTCGTGGAATGATACCTGCCACTTGACTTGGCCGGTGACCGGATCACGCGCATCGAGGTGACCGCTGAAATCGCCGCCTGGTGGCGGAACGAATTTGAACTCCGCTCCGATGTTCAATTGCACCTGCGGCTCGGTGACCGGTGTCGTCTTCTTGACATCGAGCGTCATGCACCACTCGTTAGCGACCTTGTAGTAGAGCCCGGTCTTCGGGCTGTAAGCGCCGCTGTTCCAGCTTACCCCGCCGGCGATCGCCGGGCACAGCACCTCGCCCTGGAGCGGACCAGCCACGAAGTCACGCCGGCCGACCAGCTCGCCGGTCTTCGGGTCGATGGCCTTGACGAAGTTGGAGGCCTTCACGATCGGCCAGACGTTTTCCACGTTCGCGTTGGCACGGTCATAGACGAAGATGTAGCCGCTCTTGTTCGGGTGCACCATCAATGGCTTGCCGCCCTGTTCGATGACCACGAACTCGCCGATCGCACTGTCGAAGTCCCAGTTGTCGTGCGGCAGTTCCTGATGGAAGAACTTAAGTTGCCCGCTGTCGAGGTCGAGCGCGATCACCGAGCTGGTGTAAAGGTTGGTGCCCGGCCGCGCCCCGGTCTTCATCCAGTCCGACCCGGCCCAGTCGTAGAGCGGATCGGGATTGGCGACGCCCCACCATACCGTGTTGGTCTGCGGATCGTAGGTTCCGGGCATCCAGCCGCCACCGCCACCGATACGCCAGGTATCATTGCCCCAGGTCTTCATGGCCTCGGGCGTGCCGCCCGCCGTGAAGAATTCCCACTTCTTCTTGCCGGACGCCGCGTCCACGGCGAAGATCGGGCCACGATACGGCCATTCACCGCCCTGCGCACCGATAATCACGGTTCCGCGCGCGAAGAGAGGCGCCCCCGTGAAGCCGACGGTCAGCTTCGCAGAGTCGATCAGCTTGGTATCCCAGACCGGTTTCCCGGTCTTGGCATCAAGTGCGATCAGGCGCCCATCGACAGTGCCGATGTAAAGCTTGCCGTCACCCATCGCCATGCCGCGGTTGTATGGCGAGTGGGTCTGCCGCGCCACCAACTGGTCGTCGAGCTCCGGGAAGTAAGTCCACAGCACCTTCCCGGTGGCACCATCCAGCGCGAACACCCGGCTGTAGGAGCCGGAATAATAAAGGACGCCATCCTTTGCCAGGGGCATCGACTGAATGCCGCGCGTGGTGCGGCCCGGGAAATGCATCCACGCGACCTGTAGGTTTTTCACGTTGTTGGTGTTGATCTGGTCGAGGCCGCTGTAATCGTAGCCCTTGTATGTTCCGTGATAGCTTAGCCAGTCGTTCGGGTTCGGGTTCGCCGCCTCGAGTTCCTGCGCGGTCTGCGCGGCTGCGGGGCCGGCGATCAACGACGTTGCCGCGATCCCGAAGAACATGGCAGTGCTCAGCGTGGCGACGGACGACACGCATACGCGCGGTTTCATGGCGTTTTCCTCCCCTTATGATTGGGCTCTTCAGAGCGGCCGGGTTCTTGGGTCGCCGGTCACGGCACATTGCAGCGACTAAAAGGGATCGGAACCTTCGGCCGAACACTATACGGCCACAAGAATATCTTCGTCGGTTTTCGTGCTTCGGCGTCAAGAGAAAAAGTGGTATTGCCAATTTAACCGCGGCTGGTGCCAGGAGGCGAGGCGGGCGAAGCTGCCCGGATGACGCCGGAGCCTCAATCCTATCATCGGCATCGCTTCCCGACCGAGATCATCAGTCACGCCGTTTGGCTGTATCATGTCTTCAGCCTCAGCTTGCGTGACGTCGAACTGATCCTGGCCGCGCGCGACGTTGTCATCCCACGAGAGCATCCGGGCTTGGTGCAAGAAGTTTGGTGCCAAATTTGCCGCGCCTCCGCCGTCGGCCAGGGGATACATGGCATCTGGATGAGGTTTCATCTGCCTGAATGGCTGCTGCACTATCTCTGGCGAGCGGTGGATCAGCACGGGGTCGAGGCGTCGATCGCTCGCGACTACTCGCTCCTGGCAGTTCTGCTGCTACGGCTGCTGACCATCGGCGCGCGCAACAGCTATTGCCACAGGATTAGTTAGAAAGGACGAGACGCATGAGATCGGACTGGCGCGCCTGATCGGTGTCGAGGAAAATCTTCCGGAGCTGGGTCTTCGCCGTGTTCAGGCTCACACCATTGGTCTCCGCGTACTCGGCCAGGCTCTGTCCGCTGATCAGCCCGGTGAGCAGTCGT
This sequence comes from Rhodopila sp., assembly GCA_035640755.1. Lineage (GTDB taxonomy): Bacteria > Pseudomonadota > Alphaproteobacteria > Acetobacterales > Acetobacteraceae > Rhodopila. The sequence continues at coordinate 1,983 of DASQVN010000271.1, read as the reverse complement.
CCACAGGCGAGCGTGAGGCCATAGAAGCGGGCGAGCCGCGCGGCGTCGAAGGACGGCATGTCCTCCGGCGCATGCACAAGCAGCAGCGCTGCGGGCAGCCCCACCGGCCCGTCCGCGCGGAGCGGGAGGACCAGGACGGAGAGCGGGGCGGCGTCAACCCTGGCTAGGTGCAGTGCCGCCGGAGGTCGGGACGCACTCTGGCCAGTGCCGTTGAGGATGCACGTTCGCACAGCCGCGATAAGTGCCAGTGTGTGGGCCGGGGTAGGCCCACACAGGCGGCCATTGCGAATCCCGAGACCCCCCTTGCCGCCGGAGCCCGCAGGTAGACTTCGGCATGCCGGCTCGCATACAGCACGCGGCCCTCCTCGTCTGCAACCAGTGCGGCGTTCCCAAGACGATTCAGTGCATCAAGCGCAAAATCCCGCCCGATCCGGGCGGCCGCCAGTTCGCGATCCAGGCGAAGCGCCCGCCGCAGGTGGGGCGCGAGCTGCTCAAAGAAACCGTGTTCCGCACGGCTGATGGGCCCGCGGCTCGCCGCACGCAGAACCGCAATGTTGACGGAGATGCCTGTGCCTTTCTCCAGGACGGCGCCGACCGCGGCGCCAAGTCCCTGCGGACGCAGCAGCCGCGTCAGGCTTGCTTTCGTCCCAAAGGTATTGCTCAGAGCAGAACGCAATCGGCTCTAGCGGCCTTGCCTCTCGACGGCGCCGGGTGTCGCCTTATTCGCAGGAAGCGGAGAGGGTGTGGCTTGCTCTGTTCCTGTTTCTGAACGCGATACCGTCTGATCCCGCTTATCCTGGCCGCCAACCTCTCGCGTCGTGGCCTGTGGTGCCGGGACTGGAGCTGGGGCAGCCTGTTGCTGTCGATTTTGCGACTGGGTCCCCATGTTCTGTGCGACAGCAAAGGAAGCATAGAATAGACTTATGCCCACAGCAGCGGCATAGGCGCTCGCTCGAGCTATCTTCATTGATGTTCTCCCAAACACATTGGCAGAAACGTCGCATAGGAGAAGTTGTTGCCGCCCCAGAGTAGCGGATGCCTGGCGGCCGGCACGAGGCGCCAGGGCACTGGGTAGCGCTGGCGCAGCAGCACGAGCAGCACGATGGGCTCGGGCGGCGGTGGCAAGGCGCCTGTCTGCATAGTTCAATGGCAGGCGCCGAGAGGCGCTTCAGGGGCTGCTCGCTGAAAGGGGTGTACGAGGTAAGCGGCCGAAGGTGACCATCGTCACGCCCGGAAGTCGAGGCCGAAGCGGTAGGACCGTCGCCGCACCGCGCACCGCTGACGACGATGCCGTGCCCGCGCTTCCAGCTACGGCGTAACCCACAGCTCGACGACCTCCGGCGGATGCACCGGCTGCCGGTCGTACCGCGTCAAGCCGGGTGGTAGCTGCTCCTGGACCTCTGCCAGCGCACGACCTGGACGCTGCGCCGGGTGGAGGTGACGGCTGACGGGCCGGAGTGCTTTGCCGTGCGCTTCTGCAGCGCCGACTGGCCCCCCTGGCCGGTGCTGTGCCAGATCCAGCGCCACTGGCCAGAGCTCACGTTGACGGTCAAAGTCGATTACGGCTGATCCTCACCCAGTCCGGAGGGTCGGGTACCACAGCAGGCCTGGTTCCGACTTTAGTCCGCGTCCATGTACAGTTCCGGAGACCCGGTCAGCAGGGCCAGGATATCGGCTTTCAGGTGATGATTGGCCTCCACCCAGGCCGCATTGCGGGTCGGATTCCCACAGGCGCAAGCGCCAGTTGTCCCGTTCCGGGGTGATGCTGACGTTGCGCCTTTGGCACTCCTAGAGGAAGACGCGCGCGGCCTTCACTGGTGCGCGCCCGGATCAGGTCGCGCTCGAACTCGGCCGGGCCGGCGCACGGCTGGGGCGAGCTCTTCTTCACGGCTAGCTGCTGAGGGTTCAGAGCAGCCGGCTCGCTTTGCAGATTTCTTCCAGACCGTGTGAAAACGAACCGGGGTAGCAATTCTGCCGAAATTG
>DASQVN010000270.1:0-8854 GCA_035640755.1 Rhodopila sp. | reverse complement strand
TGGTGAAGAAGCGCGGGTCCGGTTTGGAGACACCCCAGCCGGCGGAGCTGGCGATGACGTCGGCGGGCAGATCGAGGCGGGCAAGGGCGGTTTCGGCCTCAAGCGGCTGGTTGCCGGCGATCAGCACCCTGTAGCCGCGTTCGCGCAGCGCCTGCAGGCAGGGGATGGCATCGGGGTAGAGGTCCTGCTGGATGAAGTCATACACCCAGCCTTGTGCAGCACGGATTTTCCGGGCTGAGGCCGGATCCAGGTCGGGCTTGAAGATTTCGAAGATGCGCCGGAGCGACTGGCCGCGTTCCATGACCACCCCGATGGCGGTGAACAGGGTCGTCGGCGGCACGCCGAGGAAGGCGGCCCATTCCATCCAGTGGCGGGTCTCGTCGATCAGCGTTTCCCCGACATCGAAGCAGACGGCGCGTACCGGCACGGAAGAGTCCCTGATTGTGCGGCGGCAATCATGGGTGGACGCGCTGGATTTGGCAAACCGGTATCGGGGTATCTGTGCCAGGACGGCGCTGACGGCCGCGGCGCGTCTCCGGTAGGTGCCCAGAGCTGGCGGCTTGCGTGGCGGTGGTGCTGGCGTTACTTCCGGCGACCTCTGCTCCGGAGTATTCGCCATGGCCATTCGGGATGTGAAAAAGGTCGTTCTTGCCTACTCAGGCGGGCTCGACACCAGCGTAATCCTGCGTTGGCTGCAGACGACCTATCGGTGCGAGGTGGTGACGTTCACCGCCGACCTCGGCCAGGGAGAGGAGCTCGGGCCGGCTCGGCAGAAGGCCGAGATGTTCGGGGTGAAGGAAATCTTCATCGACGACTTGCGGGAGCCGTTCGTGAAGGATTTCGTCTTCCCGATGTTCCGGGCCAACACATTGTATGAAGGGCAGTACCTTCTCGGCACCTCCATCGCTCGGCCGCTGATTGCGCAGCGGCAGATCGAGATTGCCGAGCAGGTGGGGGCGGATGCAGTCGCGCATGGGGCGACAGGGAAGGGGAACGACCAGGTCCGGTTCGAGCTGTCGTATTACGCACTGAAGCCGGACATCAAGATCATCGCGCCTTGGCGGGAATGGGACCTGACCAGCCGCACCCGGCTGATCGAGTTCGCCGAGAAGAACCAGATCCCAATCGCCAAGGACAAGCGAGGCGAGGCGCCGTTCAGCGTGGATGCAAACCTGCTGCACTCGTCGTCGGAAGGGAAGATCCTGGAAGATCCGGCGCTGGAGGCGGATGAGATCGTCTATCAGCGCACTATCAGGCCGGAGGATGCGCCGGACGAGGCGACGGTGATCGCCATCGATTTCAAGAACGGCGATCCGGTGGCGATCGATGGGCAGACGCTGTCGCCGGCCATGCTGTTGACGAGGCTGAACGAGCTGGGCAAGGCGAACGGCATCGGCCGGCTCGACATGGTGGAGAACCGGTTCGTCGGCATGAAGTCGCGCGGCGTGTACGAAACCCCAGGCGGTACGATCCTGCTCGCCGCACATCGGGCAATCGAAAGCATCACGCTGGACCGCGAGGCGGCGCACCTGAAGGACAGCCTGATGCCGCGCTATGCGGAGTTGATCTATAACGGGTTTTGGTTCAGCCCCGAGCGGCGCATGTTGCAGGCGCTGATCGACACGAGCCAACACAGCGTGACCGGCCGGGTGCGCATGAAACTCTACAAGGGCAATGTAACCTGCATCGGGCGGGAAAGCCCGAATAGCCTGTACTCGATGAAGGTTGTCACCTTCGAGGATGACCAGGGCGCCTACGACCAAGTGGATGCACAGGGATTCATCAAGCTGAACGCGCTGCGTTTGCGGCTGGGCGCCTTGGCGGGGCGTCGTGGAGGAGCGCTGTAGGGCGTATTGGTTTGAGGCAATCGAGGCTGATCGGCCCTTTTGCCTGGTCCAATATCGGTTACGTTACGGGCGGCTATTCCCGGAAGGTAATCGATGTACGTGCCTGAACAATTTAAGGAAGACCGGTTGCCCGTCCTGCATGAGGCGATGCGCGCCGCCGGTCTGGCGACCCTCGTATCCACGACGGCGGATGGATTGATCGCGAGCCATGCGCCGTTGCTGCTCGACCCCGCGCCTGGGCCGTATGGGCGGCTGATCGGACATCTGGCCAAAGCCAATCCACATGCACGCGCCGCCGATCCTGGCGTTCCGACACTGGTCATCTTCCAGGGAACCGACGGCTATATCACGCCGTCGTACTACGCGGCGAAGCAGGAGCATGGCAAGGTCGTTCCGACCTGGAACTACAGCGCCGTCCATGCCTACGGCACGCTGGAGGTGTTCGACGACCCAGCCAGCTTGCTCTCGATCGTCAGCCGCCTGACCGATCGGCACGAGGCGGAGCGGGCCCAGCCCTGGGCGGTCTCTGACGCGCCCAATGATTTCGTGCAAGGCATGCTGCGCGGCATTGTCGGGATCGGGCTGACCATCACTCGGCTGGAGGGCAAGGTGAAGATGAGCCAGAATCGCCCCGCCGCCGACCAGGACGGGGTGATCCAAGGCTTACGGGCCGACGGTCGGGCTGCTCTGGCAGGGGCTGTGGGACGGGCGACCAAGCGGGGGTGATACAGCACCGCGGCCGAGGTGCCCGCCTTCGATGGACCGTCGCCGTCCCCCTGGCTGCCGACGTACAAGCCGGCACTGCGCAAGGGGGTGATCCTGGTGTCAACCCATGGACGAGTTGAACGCCCCGCCATCGAGCAGAAGGTTTTGGCCGACAATGAAGCTGATCCTGGCAGAGCACAGGAAGGCGCACGCATCGCCGAACTCGGCGGGGTTGCCGACGCGGCCGGCGGGGGTGTTCGCGGCACGCTCCTGCACCAGTTCATCCACCGGGCGGTTCGACTTGCGGGCAGCCTCAATGAAGCCGCTGCGCAGTCGGTCGGTCAGGAAGGGGCCGGGTAGGATGTTGTTGATGATGACATTGTGCCGAGCGACCTGACGTGCGAGACCGGCGACAAAGCCGGTCAGGCCGGCGCGGGCGCCGTTACTCATACCCAACTCGGGGATCGGGGATTTCACCGAGCCTGACGTGATGTTCACGATGCGGCCGAACCTGCGCTCGATCATGCCGTCGATGACCGCCTTGATCAGGAAGATCGGCGTCAGCATGTTGGCGTCGACGGCCTTGATCCAGGCATCGCGGTCCCATTCGCGGAAATCGCCGCGCGGCGGGCCTCCGGCATTGTTGACCAGGATATCGGGTGCCGGACATGCGGCGAGAGCCGCCGCTCGGCCGGCCTCGGTGGTGATGTCACCGGGTACGGCGGTGACCCTGGCGCCGGTCATCTGACGAATTTCGGCAGCCGTTGCCTCCAACGTCTCGGCCGTGCGAGCGGTGATCACCAGCTCCACACCCTCGCGCGCCAGGGAAATCGCGCAGGCGCGCCCCAGACCCTTGCTGGCGGCACAAACAATTGCCTTCTTCCCTTGCAAACCCAAATCCATAGTGCGTTCCTCCTGCGTTGGCTGCGGCCCGGGAGCGTAACAGGCCGGCGCAGGATCGCCTACTGGATGGGGCGAGGCGGATAACTGTGATGTAAGTCGTCTGACACGCGGGGTTTCGGCCCGGATCATGATACTGGGCTGTTGACGCGAACTTTTGCTGGAGCAAGGTGGTCCCATGAATCTCAACCGCTTCAAATCTACCTTGCTGGTCGGAACGGCGTTTGCCGCGGGGATCCTGCTCGGCCCAGGCGTCGGCAGCGTGGCGCGCATTGTCGGGGTGCGGATTGCCGAGGCTCAGGGCAACGACACGCGTGAGACATATCGGCTGCTGTCGTTGTTCAGCGACGTGCTGGAACGCGTGCAGCAGGACTATGTCGAGCCGGTCGCAACCCGCAAGCTGGTCGAGAATGCGCTGAACGGGATGCTGACCGGGCTTGACCCACATAGCGCGTACATGACCCAGCAGCAATGGACCGACATGCAGACCGAGACCTCCGGGCATTTCGGCGGCGTCGGGCTGGAGATCACCGACAATGGCGGCTTGTTGGAGGTGGTGAGCCCGATCGACAACACCCCGGCGGCGAAGGCGGGCGTCAAGCCAGGCGATCTGATCACTGCGGTGGACGGCAAGACGGTCGAGGGGCTGAGCCTGAATGACGCAGTCAGCGAGATGCGCGGTCCGCCGAACACCACCGTCAAGCTGACGATCAAGCGGGCCGGCCAGGTTGAGCCGCTGGTCGTGACGCTGACGCGGCAGATCATCCATGTGGAGACGGTGAAGACCCGGCTAATGGACGATATCGGCGTGATCCGCATCAGCGAGTTCACCGAGCAGACCAATCCCGGAGTGCGCGCGGCCATCAAGTCCCTGCGGGCCGAATCAAAGGGGCGTCTGCGCGGGCTGATCCTGGACCTGCGCAACGATCCCGGTGGGCTACTGGAGCAGGCGATCGCCGTCGCGAACGATTTCATGGATCATGGCGGGATCGTTTCGACCCGTGGACGGCACTCGGATGACGATGAGAGCTGGACGGCGAAGCCCGGCAACGACATCTCGGGCCACTTGCCGATCGTTGTGCTGACCAACAACGGCACGGCGTCGGCGGCCGAGATCGTCGCCGGCGCCCTGCAGGACAACCGCCGCGCCCTGGTGCTCGGCACGCAGACCTTTGGCAAGGGCTCGGTCCAGACGGTCATCCCGCTGTCGGGCGAGGGGGCAATCCGGCTGACGACGGCGCGGTACTACACACCATCCGGCCGCTCGATCCAGGGGCTTGGAATCACGCCGAATGTGGTGGTGGAGGAGACGCGGACACCCGGGCCGCATTTCGGTCCGGAGCATGAGGCTGACCTGCGGCACATCCTATCGAATGAGGGCGGCAGCAAGCCGGTCGTGCCGCCACCGCCAGTTGCCCTGCCAGCGGTTGCGCAGCAGATCTCGAAATTGCCTCCCGAGGGATGGCCGACGCTTGATCCGGCGAAGCCCGCAACGGATTTCCAGTTGCAGCAGGGTCTGGTGCTGGTGCGGGGCATGGCCGCGCGGACCGAGGCGGCCGCCCGGTAATTCGCTGGCCGCGTCGGTCAGAAGGGTGCATCACCAGTGATGGTGATGCCACCCCCAGCCGTGACCATACCCGAAGCCGCCGCCGACGATGACGGTAGGACCATAGTACGGATAGTAAGGCGCCGGGTAGTAGTAGCCGTATCCGGCCGGGTAGGCGGCATAGCCCGTAGGCGCGGACTGCACCGTGTTGCCCCGCGCGTACATACACTGCGTGTAGGCGGTGTCATACCGGGCCTGGATATTGCCGCCGACTGCCTGGGCGTTCCCGGCACCGATGGCGCTGCCGGCGATCAGGCCGGTTGCGCCGCCGATCGCGGCGCCGGCTCCGACCGCGCCACCAACGGAGCCCAGGGCTGCGCCGACGCCGGCGCCCAGGGCAGTGCCGAGTGCGGCGCTGCCGACAGCGCTGTTTGTTGCCGCCTGCTGGGCGGAAGCCCCGCCCGTTTGCTGGGTGGCATACCCGCGGCACGCGACATCATCCTGCTGGAACGCCCCAAAGTTCTTGCCCTGGGCCGGAAGGGCCATGACGCTGGGGCCCTGCGGCTGCGGCACCGCGCAGGCGCCGAGTGCCAGAACCGATACGAGGCCGAGGGCTGTCATTGTGCGAGTCATGTCACGAAGTTTCCGAAGCCGATGGCGAGCGGTTGGTCATCCCGACGATGAATGTAGGTCGCCGCCTTCCAACACCATGTAACATAGTGTGAACGTCGCCAAAAACAGCGGCTATGTCACCCAGTCGCGAAATGCTGCGAGGTCGAGGTTGCCGCCGCTGGCGATCAGCGCCACCCGCTTCCCCTGCATAACTGCTGCGTCTTGCAGCAGCGCGGCCAGCGGCGCGGCGCCGGCGCCTTCAACCAGGTTGTGGGTGTCGGTCCAGTAGGCACGGATCGCCGAGGCGATTGCGGTATCGGACACGGTGACGATCCGGTCGGCGCCCTTCAGGATAATGCGCAACGCCTCCGGGTCCGGCTGGCGCACGGCGATGCCGTCTGCGCGGGTTTCCGCCCGGTTACCTGGGACCAGGGTGCCGGCGAGGAAGGACCTTGCATAGCAGTCGGCGCCCGTGCTCTGAACGCCGATAACCTTGGTGGGCAGCCCCAGGAGGTCGCGGACCAGGATGGTGCCGCAGATGCCGGAGCCAAGGCCGATGGGTACATAGACGGCATCGAGCGGCGGGGTACGGCGGAACAGCTCGAACGCATAGGTCGAAACGCCCTGCACCAATTCCGGACCGAACGAGGGCACAAACCGCAACCCGTCCTCCGCCGCTCGTCGATGGGCTTCATCGCGCGCTTCTTCGAAATCCACGCCATGCTCGATCAGACGCACGCCGCAGGCGCGCATGGCGGCATTCTTCTCAGGGCTGTTGCCATGGGGAACGACGATGGTCACGGGCAGACCGAAGCGTGTGCCGGCCCATCCCAGGGATTGTCCATGATTGCCGCGGGTCGCGGAGATCAGGGCGCGTGCATTTCCGGATTGTCGGAGGTGATGCGCGAGCCAGACGCCACCCCGCACCTTGAAGGCGCCGGTCGGCAAATGGTTTTCGTGCTTGACCCACACCTCCGCGCCGACGCGGCGGGACAGCAAAGGCCAGTTGAGCTGCGGCGTCTCAGGCAGGTACGCTGATACCACCTCGGCCGCATGCTGCAAGTCGGTCAGGCTGAACATGTATACAGCCTGGCCAAACAGGCCGGCGCCACACCAGGCTGCCGGCCTTCGCGGGTGACAATGCGCGTGTCAGGCGAGTTTGAGGTTTGTTGCGGCGGCCTTGCCGCGCTCCATGGCGACGTCATAGCTGACCTTCTGGCCATCGTTCAGGCCCTTCAGGCCGGCAGCCTGGACCGCGGTGATATGCACGAAGACATCCTTGCCGCCATCCTGGGGCATGATGAATCCGTAGCCCTTAGTCGCATTGAACCATTTAACCGTTCCTACGGCCATGGCTTGTCCTCCTCAGCATTGACGACGGTCTTCGTTGAGACAGTCGCCTTGGTAAGCCTCTCTGTATGGCCCTATTCGGGCCGCAAGTTGGTCGCGGCGGTCTTTCCCCGTTCCGTCACGACGTCGAACGACACTTTTTGGCCTTCATCCAGCCCGCGCAGACCGGCGGCCTGAACGGCGCTGATGTGTACAAATATATCCCTGCCGCCGTCCTGCGGCATGATAAATCCGTACCCTTTCGTGGCATTGAACCATTTGACTGTACCTGTCGCCAACTCCAGAACTCCTGTCCGAGGCATCGGCAGAATTACGCGATGCTTGAGACAACCGGGCCTTTGGTCCTCCTGAGGCAGCCGTGGTCGGGAGCGCAGAAAGGCAAGCCAAAATACGATTGCACCCGATAGTTGGCACAGAATCTTACATCGCTGTCAATCACAGTGATGACGGGAGCATTTCCGGCCCATAAAATGCGCACTCTTGTCCGGATGCTGCCAATCAGGGCAGCGATTCAGGACATGATGCACGGGCGGAACGGCCCGATCCCGCCAGCAGACAATGCCAGAAGGCAGAGCCGCTTCAGGCTCGGCCGAGCGGCGGCGGCTTGCAGCAGGTACAGGCAGCCATCCCGGCGCGCGCCGCGATGGATCAACGACTTACCGACCGCCCAAGCGGTCTCCGCCTGGGCAAGACGACGCAACTGCGCCAGGCGTCTGCGGCCGAGGCGGTGGCGCAGCAGTTCATTCCGATAGATCACGTCAAGAACCTGGCCATTGCAGTCTGGCGTTGTGGCGTGGGTGAAGGTCGCGCTCTCCGGCCGCTCCCGCACAAACAGCAGCGGGTACGTCGTCCGGGCCGCGGCAAACTCGCCGAGCTGGGCAAGGCGGGTCCAGAGTTCCCAATCCTCGCCGTAGGCCAGGCAGGGGTCGTAGCCACCCGCTTCGGCCAGTGCATCGGCGGCCACCAGGACGTGACCGCCGTTGGCGAACAGGTTGCGGGTCAGCAGGACTTCCAGAACGTCGCCGTTTGGGGCCTTGCCCGAGAGTCGGAGCCGTCCATCCAGCCCAACGCGAGCGTAGCGGCCGCACGCTGCAATGGCCCATGGGCTGGCTGAGAGTGTGTCGACAAGGGTGGACAATGCGGCGGGGGCGAGCCAGTCGTCTGCATCCAGGAACAGGAAAGCATCGGTGCGCCCGGCTTCGGCGATGCCGCGATTGCGGGCAGCGGAAACGCCAGCCTTGGGCTGGCGCAGTATATGGATGCGAGGATCACGGAAGCTGGTGGCGACCTTGGCTGTCGGATCGGTCGAGCCGTCGTCGACGACCACCAGTGACCAGTCTCGGTGGGTCTGGGCGATGACGGAGGCGATGGCGTCGGCAATATAGGGCGCCACGTTGAAGGCTGGTGTGACAACAGCGACGTGCACGCGTCAGATCCCCCGGTCGGAATGGGGGAGGTTAGGTGCGAATGGTTAACAAGGGGTTAATGCAGGCCGTTCGCGTTTGCCTGATGCGCAGGGAAGACAGGATATCCGGATGGCGCGGTCAAGGGGATGGCCGGGTCAGGCCCGGCCATGGAGCGAGAGGCGACAGGCCTCTCGGCAAGGTCCAGGCGACCGGATCAGGCCTTGACGGGGATGCCCTGGTCCTTGAACAGGGTTTCCAGCTCACCAGACTGGAACATTTCGGTAACGATGTCGCAGCCACCAACGAACTCGCCCTTGACGTAGAGCTGGGGAATGGTCGGCCACTGGCTGAACTGCTTGACGCCCTCGCGCAGCTCCATGTCCTCGAGCACGTTGGCGGACTGGAAGGGAACGCCCATGTGGGAGAGGATCTGCACGACGCGGGCTGAGAAGCCGCACTGCGGGAATATCGGCGTGCCCTTCATGTAG
>DASQVN010000269.1:0-4520 GCA_035640755.1 Rhodopila sp. | reverse complement strand
GAGATGCTGGCGGGCTCGGAGCGGCACACCGCGGCCGGGTTCGCGGCGATGCAGACCGACGTGGTCGATCCGTTCGCGCGCAAGGTGCTGCCCGTGCTGCTGGCGGTTCCGGGCGTCACGGGCCGAGCGGCGGAGGCGCTGGGGCTGTTGCGGGGCTGGGACGGCAAGGGGGTCATGGACAGCCCTGCCCCGCTGATCTTCAACGCCTGGGTGACCGCGTTCGACATCGCGGTGCTGCACGCCAACAAGCTGACGCGCGGGCTGGGCGCCCCGGTCTCGGACTTTGTCAATGAGGTGCTGTCACCGGGCGGGGCGCGCTGGTGCGGCGGAGACTGCGCACCGCTGCTGCGGGATTCGCTGAATGAGGCAGTAGGACAACTGGCGGCGCGGTTCGGCGATGACCCGAAGGCGTGGCGCTGGGGGGCGGCGCATCGGGCGGTGTTCGCGCATCCGATCCTGCGGACCCTGCCGCTGGTCGGGCCGTACGCCACGATCAGCATCCCGAGCCCGGGTGACGATGATACGGTCGATCGGGGCGGCATGGATGCGGCGCTGCAGTCGGTGCACGGGGCGTCGTTCCGGGGGGTCTATGACCTCGCGAACCTCGATCAGAGCCTGTTCATGATGGCGCCCGGTCAGTCGGGCAACCTTTTCAGCCCGCACGCGAGAGATTTTATCGCGCGCTGGCGCGACGGTGCTACCATCACCCTCGGCCCGATCGCGCCGAACATCACTGGAACCGTACACCTGACGCCATGAGCTACAGCAGCACCTTTCCGGATGACGGGTTCCTGACCGACGGCGTGCTGTCGCGCCGCTGCGTCGCATGGTTGATCGACATCGTGCTGATCGCGCTGCTGGTCTGGGCCCTGTGGTGGGTGCTGGCGCTGTTCGGCCTGCTCACACTCGGCCTGGGGTTCGGCGCGATGGCGCTGCTGCCGGCGGTGCCGTTCTGCTACCATTTCCTGTCGCTGATGGGCTACGCGACGGCGACCCCGGGGCAGCAGATGGTGGGGCTGACGGTGCGGCGGAACGACGATCTGGGACCGCCGACGCCGTTGCAGGCGCTGCTCTCGGTGCTGCTGTATTACCTGACCCTGGCGACGTCCGGACTGCTCCTGGTTGTGGCACTCTTCACAATCAGGCACCGTACGTTGCATGATCTGCTGAGCGGCCTGGTCGTCGTGCGGGTGCGCGCGATGGAACGGCTGACCGCGGAAACATTGACGCCGAGCGGCGGAACCTGGAACATGTGAGTCGGATCGTCTGAGCTATGACCTACAAGCCTCCGCGCCGGCCGCAGTTCTTCTACACGACGGCCCCCCTGCCCTGCCCGTATCTGCCGCGGCGCACGGAGCGCAAGGTGGTGACCGAGATCGTCGGGCCGGACGCCGAGGCCATGCACGACCGGCTGTCCCGCGCCGGGTTCCGCCGCAGCCACAACATCGCCTATGCGCCGGTCTGCCCGTCCTGCCAGGCCTGCGTGCCGATCCGCATCCCGGTGGCGACGTTCCAGCCGGACCGGACGCTGCGCAGGATCGCCAAGGCGAACGCGGGGCTGGAGGGATACCGGGTGCCGGCGCGCGCGACGGCGGAGCAGTACCAACTGTTCCAGCGCTACCAGCAGGCGCGCCATGGCGACGGCGACATGGCGAGCATGAGCTTCTACGACTACCGCGCGATGGTCGAGGACACGCCGATCGAGACCTTCATCATCGAGTTCCGCGACCAGAACGACCGGCTGGTCTCGGCCTGCCTGGGCGATAAGCTGGGGGACGGGCTGTCGGCGGTCTACAGCTTCTTCGCGCCGGGGCTGGAGAAGCAGTCGCTGGGCACCTATGCGGTGCTGTGGCTGATCGAGCGGGCGCGGACGATGAACCTGCCCTATGTGTATCTGGGCTACTGGGTGCAGGAGAGCCGCAAGATGGCCTACAAGGCCCGCTTCAAGCCCAGCGAAATCCTGGTCAACGGCATCTGGCGAGTGCTGACCGAGCGGGAGATCGCCGGCGCCGAGGAGCCGGCGCTGATCCTGGTGACGGAAACCGCCGGTTGACCGATCCCGATTGGCTGGTCTGGAGCCGGGAAATCCAGGCGATCGCGCAGACCGGCCTCGCGTTCAGCAGGGACCCGTACGACCGGGACCGGTTCCTGGCGCTGCAGCGGCTCTCGGCCCGGATCATGGCCGAACATACCGGTGCCGAGGTCGGGCGGATCGAGGGATTGTTCGAGGCGGAACAGGGCTATGCCACGCCGAAGCTGGGGGTGCGCGGCGCGGTGTTCGATGCCGAGGGCCGCATCCTGATGGTGCGCGAGACGGTGGACGAGCACCGCTGGACACTGCCGGGCGGCTGGGCGGACGTGAACCAGACCCCGGCGCAGTCGGTGGTGCGGGAGGTGTTCGAGGAATCCGGCTACCGCGTGCGGGCGGTGAAGCTTGCGGCCGTGTGGGACCGCGCCCGGCAGGCGCAGCCGCCGATGCCGTTCTCGGTGGTGCGGCTGTTCTTCATCTGCGCGCTGGAAGGCGGCGCGCCGGCGACCAGCCTGGAAACCAGCGAGGTGGGCTGGTTCGCCGAGGCGGAGATCCCGGCGGATTTGTCGGTGCGGCGGACCTCGGCGGCGCAGATTGCACGGATGTTTGCGCATCGGCGGGAGCCGGGGCTGGCGACGGAGTTTGATTAGCGGGGCCGCGCAGGCGGGACCCGGCCACGGGTCCGAAAGGCGGCCGTTCACATTGATGCTCGGCGGCCAACGCCTCGGGATGCGGGGCGTTCCGGTCGCGGGTATCGGGCGGATCGTTACACGGATCGTGACATGGCGGAACAGGCGCAGGACCCCTTCAACCTGCAGCGCTTCGTGGAGGCGCAGGCGCCGGTCTATGAGCAGGTGCGCGCCGAGATGCGCGACGGGCGCAAGCGGACGCACTGGATGTGGTTCATCTTTCCCCAGATCCAGGGCCTCGGGCGCAGCGGGATCAGCCGGCACTATGCCATCGCCTCGCGCGAGGAGGCCGCGGCGTATTTGCGGCATCCGGTACTCGGGCCGCGGCTCATGGAGTGCACGCGGCTGGTGAACGCGGTGCAGGGGCGGACGGCGCACGAGATCTTCGGCAGCCCGGATGATATGAAGTTCCATTCCTGCATGACGCTGTTCGCAGCCGTTGCCGGGGCCGACAGCGTATTCCAGCAGGCGCTGGACCGGTATTTCGGCGGCAACCCGGACCGTGCGACGCTGGAGCGGCTATGATCTCCACCCGCACGCACGGGCTGATCGACTACGGCGCTGCGGCGCTGCTGGGTTCGGCTGCCTTGTGCAGCGGACTGCCGAGCCCGGTGCGGCGGCTGCTGGGCGTGGCGGGCGGGGTTCGTGCCGGATATGCGGCGCTGACCGACTATGAGGGCGGCTTCTATCCGCGCTTCGGCATGCGGAAGCATCTGGCGATGGACGCGGCGGGAGCCGTGACCCTCGGCATCGCGGGGCTGCTGATGAAACGCCAGCCCGCCCCGGCGCGGGCGCTGCTGCTCGGCATCGCCGCGGCGGAGCTGATGGTGGTGGCGCTCAGCAGCCCGGAGGCGGCCGGTGGGCCGAGCCAGGGATATGGGCCGATCGCGCGCAGCCTGGGACAGCCGGCGAGCGCGGAGCGGATCGGCTATCCGCCGCTCGATATGCCGAAGCCGGTGGCGCCCGGGGTCGATGTCGTGGACAGCGTGATGCCGGGCGTGCTGGGGGCGGTCCTGCCGGTGCGGATGACGGTGCTCCGGCTGCCGAACGGGGAGCTGCTGCTGCACTCTCCGACCCCGTTCACGTTCGCTCTGAAAGATGCGCTGGAAGCAATTGGTCCCATTCGGCATCTGGTGGCGCCGAGCATCTCGCATTGGATGTTTCTCAGGGATTGGCAGCGGGCGTGTCCGGAGGCGATCACCTGGGCGGTGCCGGTGCTGCGCCGGCGGCGGCAGGTGCGGCAGAGCGGGTTGCCGCTGGACCGCGACCTGATCGACGGCACGCCGTCGGCGTGGGGCGGCGCCGTGTCGGTGGTGACGGTGCCGGGTGGGCTCGGGTTCCAGGAGGCGGCGCTGTTCCATCATCCCTCGGGCACGCTGGTGCTGACCGACCTGGTGCTGAACCTGGAAGAGCCGAAGGTGCCGCCGGTGGCTCGGCCGGTGGTGCGGATGTTCGGCAGTCTTGCGCCCGAGGGGAGGCCGCCGCCCTATCTGCGCGGCATCGTCCGGCTGCGGCGGCGCGATGCCGCGGCGGCGGCGCTGCGCATCCTGGCGCTGCAGCCCGAGCGGGTGGTCTTCGCGCACGGGCAGTGGTTCGAGCGGGACGGTTCGGCGCGGCTGCGGCAAGCATGGCGGTGGCTGCTGGAGTGATGACCGGCACCGGGCGCTGCCGGCCGTGGGGCGGCAGGGAAGCACGGAACCTGTGTTGTCGTGTGTTTGGGTGTTCGGGTTGCGGATGTTGGCAGTGACGAAGTCGATGTAGCGCCAGCCGGCCGGCTCGCCGGCCGCGGCGATCAGCGCCGG
>DASQVN010000268.1:0-5141 GCA_035640755.1 Rhodopila sp. | reverse complement strand
CGGGCTTCTCCATCGTGAACGGCACCTGGTGCGCCCGCCAGGTGCCCTCGGTCTTCAGCCCGTCCACCGTCTTCGGCCCGGTCCAGCCTTTCGGGCTGCGCAGGATGATCATCGGCCAAAGGGGCGCCCATGGGGCCGCTCCCGCCGAGCGGCCTGCTGGATGGTGCGGATCGAGTCGAAGGCGCGGTCCATGGCCGAAGCCATCAACTGGTGCATCTCATCGGGATCGGCGCCCGCAACCTCGATCGGCTCATATCCGTAGCCGCGCATCAGGGACTGCAGCTCCTCGGGCGGAATGCGCGCCAGGATGGTCGGATTGGCGATCTTGTAACCGTTCAGGTGCAGGATCGGCAGCACCGCGCCGTCCGTCGCCGGGTTCAGGAACTTGTTGCCGTGCCAGGATGTCGCCAGCGGCCCCGTCTCCGCCTCGCCATCCCCTATCACGCACGCCGCGATCAGGTCCGGGTTGTCCAGCACCGCGCCGAACGCATGGCTCAGTGAATACCCCAGCTCTCCGCCCTCATGGATCGAGCCCGGCGTCTCCGGCGCCGCATGGCTCGGCACCCCGCCAGGAAAGGAGAACTGCCGGAACAGGTGCCGCATCCCTTCGGCGTCGCGCGACACCTCGGGGTAGATTTCGCTGTACGTCCCCTCCAGCCACGTGCTCGCCACCACGCCCGGCGCGCCATGGCCCGGCCCGGCGACATAGAGGATGCTCAGATCCCGCTCGGTGATGATCCGGTTCAGGTGGAGGTACAGAAAATTCAGCCCCGGCGTGGTGCCCCAGTGCCCCAGCAGCCGCGGCTTTACATGCTCGATCCGCAGAGGCTCGCGCAGCAGCGGATTGTCCAGCAGATACACCTGCCCGACCGAAAGATAGTTGGCCGCCCGCCACCACATGTTCATGCGGCTGATCTGGTCCTGGCTGAGCCTGCTCGGCGCCATCACTGCATCTCCCGTTTGTCGGTCACGCCATTAAGCAGGCTCGGCATACAGCCGTCCCCGCAAGCCTGACCCGCACCCGATCAAGCGTGGTTGAGCAGCAGGAAACCCGCGTTGAGATACGCGGCGTATAGGCACCAGCCCAGATAAGGCAGCAACAGCAGCGCCGCGGGCCGGCTGACCCGCCGGAACGACCGGATGGTCAGCCCGATCAGCACCAGCAGCACGACGATCACCGCCATCCCGAGCGACAGCCGGCGCAACCCGAAAAACGCCGGCGCCCACGCCGCATTCGCCGCAAGCTGCCAGCCCCACAGGCGCAGCGGCGCCGAGGAGCCGATCCGCTTCCAGACCAGCCAGCCGGCAACGCCGATCATCACATACAGGCACGCCCACACGGGCCCGAACACCCAGTCCGGCGGTGTTCCCGGCGGCTTCTGAAGCAGGCGGTACCAGCCCGGGATCGCATGGCTGGTCATCGAGCCGCCGACCAGGCCCACCAGCAGACACAGCCCGACAAATCCCACCAGCGCTAGCACGGGGGAAACCGGCGCGGACGATCCTGGGTAGGATCCCCAGTCGTGTGGACCCGACTGCTGGAAGACACGCCTCCTTTTCGCAATCCGGAATAAAGCCTGCCTCAATCTAAGCAGATTGGCCACGCGGTGGAAGCTGCAAGGGTGTTTGAGCGCGTGATTTCACGGTTTCTGACGAGTCCGCCTTAACCGATCATGCGCTACCAGCCATTCACGCGGTGCCAGATTGCCGCAACCTCCTCGTTCCCATCAACCACGTAGTATCGGTCGTGCGCCGCGGCAGTCATGCACGTGTGATTGGGTGCTATCCGCAGCTTCGTGCCGATCGGCAACTCCATCGGATGCGCCGGATCGAGCTCGACCACCCCGTGCTCCTGGTACGATTTCCCAACGATCGCATGGCCGAGGGATGCCCGCCCAGCCCGGTCCAGCACCAGCCCGAAACCGAAATCCACCGGTGTCGCCTCGGTGCTTCTGTCCTTCGACAAGGCGAGCCCGCCGGCATCCACCAGCACCCGCCCCGGCCGCTTTCCGATCACGCTGCACAGCACCGTCACCGCGATGCTGTCCATGGCATGCGTCCCGATCTCCGCCTGGAACAGGTCGCCGAACATGTAGACCCCGGCGCGTAGCTCGGTCACACCCTGAAAATCCGTCGCATGCCGCGCGGTGGGGGAGCTGCCGGCCGAAACGATTCCCACCGCAAACCCCGCCCCGCGCAGCCGCCCTGCCGCCCGCGTCACCGCATCCCGCTCGGCCCTGGCGAATACTTCCATGTCATGAACCGACCGCCCGCCATATGAATGCCCCGCATGCGTCATCACCCCCGCGAGGCAGGGACCCAGCCGAGCCCCGAGTTCCAGCAGCAGGTCGGAGCCCGGATCGACCCCGCCGCGCCCCTCGCCGCTGTCGATCTCGATCAGCGCCTGTGGACGCGCAGGATGCGCCGCAATGATATCGGCCATCGTCGGATCGTCGGTGATGACGATGATCTGTCCGCCCGCCGCATTCAGCTTCGCCACCCGCTCCAGCTTCTGCGGCGTGATGCCCACCGCATAGAGCATGTCGGTGATGCCGTGACTCAGGAAATACTCGGCCTCGGCCAGTGTCGAGACGGTGATGCCGGCGGGCTGCCCCCGCAGCGCCAGCCGCGCCACGTCGATCGACTTCGCGGTCTTCATGTGCGGCCGCATCGGCACCCCGAGGCGGGCAACCGCATCGGCCATGTCGCGGATGTTGCGCTCCAGGATCGTGCGGTCCAGCACCAGGCAGGGCGTCGGCAGGTCGTCGAGGGTCATGCGGGTGGCGTCCAGTTCGCAGTGTCATCGATCGGCAGCACCGGCCGGGGCATGTGCCGCCAGGGAAAGCGTGACAGGATCGGGCTGGTCAGCCCCGGCGCATCCACCTCGACCACCTGGTCATGGCGGAAGAACTCGTCGAACCCGCCGCGGAAATGTCCGCGCGACTTCACCACCACCACACGCGCCGCAGCAATATCCAGCCCGAACGCCTCGAAGAACATCGGGTCGGCGCACTGATAGCGGTTGCTCAGCACCACCACTATGATCCCGTCCAGCCGCAACGCCGCCGCAGGCCCGAGATCGAGCGTGTTGTTCGCGTAGATCCCCCGCCGCCCCCGGATTGGCCGGTCGCGCAGCGCAACCACCTCGGCCCGTGCGGCGAAGGGCTTCGAGAACGCATCTCCGCCATCCCGGTTGAACCGCGCCTCGAACACCGCACCCTCGCCCCGCTCATGCGCCTCCTGCGCCAGCGCCGGATCATGGATCACTCCGACCAGCGCATCGCGCACCCCGGCGGCATGGAACGCCGACAGGATCGCCATCGTGTTGCCACGTCCGCCGCCGCCCGGATTGTCGGCCACATCGGCGAAGATCAGGGTAGGGCGGGCGGCATCCTCAGTGCCCTTCGCCAGCCGCACGGCGTCGTCTAGGCTGATCAGCACCGGCCGGAACCGCTCCCGCCGCTCCCATCCCGCCTCCGCGACCTGCTGTGCCAGCCCGTCTGCCGCCGCCTGGTCGGTCGCGGTGACAACCACGGTCAGCCCGTTGAACGGCGTGTCCGCGTAGGCAAAGCCGCCCATCACCGAGACATTCAGTACGCGCCCTGCGTAGGGCGCTGCCTGCATCAATTGCTGTCCGAGGTCGATCAGCTCCCCATAAGGCCGGTTCGGCACATCCGTGCCGGTCAGTTGCGTCACCGTCGGCGGCACGATCGGCAGCCGGATGCGTGCGAGATATGTCCGCGTCCCCGCCAGCAACTGCCGCAGCAACGCAGCCGCCTCCGCCCCCCGCTCCCGCATGTCGAGGTGCGGGTTGGTCCGGTAGCCGATGAACCCGTTCAGCATGGTCACATCGGTATCCGAGACGTTGGCGTGCAGATCGAATGTCGCGACCACGGGAACCGCCGGCCCGACCACCCGCCGCACGAGCGTCAGCAGCGTTCCCTCCGGATCATGATCCGCCGTCGTGAGCCCGGCCCCGTGCAGCACCAGATATGCGCCGTCCAGCCGGCCCGCCGCCCTGAGGTCCGCCTCCCAGCGCTGCATCAGCGCATCGAAGAACTCCTGGTCCACCGGCCCGTTCGGCTCCGCCATCGCCAGCAAACTCGGCACCGGCTCCCAGTGCCCCGCCGCGTCCATTGCCGCGACAAATCCCGGCATCTCCCCCAGCATCCGCGGCGCCGGTGCCCGTGCCTCCGCCAGCATCTCCGTGCCGGCAATCAGCGTACGCGTGCGGAAGTCAGCCTCTGTAGCGATTGGCGCGAACCGGTTGCATTCGATGGAAAAGCCGAGGAGGGCGATGCGGGGGGTGGTCATCGTGGTGCGTCCTGGGGAGGGTGGGGTGGTGGATGGCTTTGTGATTCTTCACCACGGAGCGCGCAAAGAACGACGGAGAGCCACGGCGAGAGACCTAATCCATTCATTTTACCCCACCAAGCCGGCGGGTGCCGACACGGGTCCAATCAGCACTTGCCGCGTAGCGGTCAAAAATCATCATGAAGCGGCACAACTCTGCGTCCTCTTTGACTCTGCGTGCTCTGCGTTGAAATCGGCGGGTCAACCGCACCGCCGGCGGCTCGTGACACTGGGTTGTTTAACGCAGAGCACGCAGAGTCAAAGAGGACGCAGAGAAACCCTTCACGTGCATCCCGTGCCAGGCCCGACATGCGAAGGCAGCCCCCTGGGCATTCCCATCCTGAACCCGGTCGCAACGCTCCGAGGCGCTGCGCCCCCTCCGCGGCTCTCCGCCCCCTTTTGTGCCCGCTCCGTGTTGAAAAAACCAACCCCAGAACCGCACAAACCCCAGCCACGGAGACTCACTCACAAAGCAATCCCCAACAACCCCGCCACTCGCGGCGTTGCCTTCAACCCCGTCCCCGTCATCACCAGCACCGTCGTCTGCTCGCGCGTGATCGTCCCGGTCTGCAGCAGCTTGCCGAACGCTGCCGCCGCCTGCGCCGAGGTCGGCTCGACGTACACCCCCGTCCGCGCCAGGTCCAAGGTCGCGTTCGCAATCTCCTGCTCGGTCAGCGTCACCGCCCCGCCGCGTGTTTCGCGCAGCGTGCTCAGCACCTCGCGCAGCCGGATCGGTTGGGCGATCGCCGTCCCCTCGGCCATCGTCGGCGCGATCGTCGTTGCTACCG
>DASQVN010000267.1:0-3782 GCA_035640755.1 Rhodopila sp. | reverse complement strand
GGAGTACGATCTGACCAGCGCCGCGGCCTCGGAAGCGCTGGTCGCCAAGGTGCAATCCGATTGCGGCTGCGTCGACGGCGTCGGCACGACGGTCGGCGGCTTCGCCATGGCGAGCCTCGCGGACGCAGGCGCGGAACAATGGGACGCGATGTTCCGCCTGAACGTCATGACCACCTGGAACATCTATCGCGCCGCCGTGCCGGCCATTCGGCAGGCCGGCGGCGGCGCCTTGGTGGGGGTCGGCAGTGCGGCCGGCCTGCGCGGGGCTGCGCAGGTGGCCGCCTACAGCGCAACGAAAAGCGCGGTGATGCGGCTGACGGAAAGCCTCGCCGAGGAGCTGCGCAGCGACCGCATTCGGGTCAATGCGGTGCTGCCGACGACGATCGATACGCCGCAGAACAGGGCAGCAATGCCGGGCGCCGACACGTCGCTCTGGGTGCAGCCGTCCGAGGTCGCCGAAGCCATGGCCTTCCTTCTCTCGGACGCCGCGAGCGGCATCACCGGCGCCCTGCTGCGTGTCGGCTAACCCGATTACTGATTGATCTCCGGCTCAACGAGCCTCGCAAGGTTCCGAAGCGACTGCTGCCAGCCAAGGTAGCACGCCTCCACCGGAATCACGTCCGGCAGGCCTTCCTGCACGATGCTCAGCTCGGTGCCCACCGACACCGGCCGCAGCGCGACCGTAACCTGAATGTCTCCCGTCAGGTTCGGATCATCGAAACGGTCCGTGTAACGCACCCGCTCATTCGGCAGCAGCTCGATGTATTCGCCACCGAACGTATGGCTCTGGTTCGTGGTGAAGTTGCGGAATGACATCCGAAACCTGCCGCCGACCTTCGCCTCCAGCTGATGTACGGTGCAGGCGAAGCCGTCAGGCGGCAGCCACTTCGCCAGCGCGTCAGGCTCGAGGAAGGCGCGATAGACCTTCTCCGGCTTCGCGGCCAGAACACGGTGCAGACGAACAGTATTCGGCATGAGGATCCCTCGTTTTATCTGCTTCTTCGCAATACGCTTTCCGGATCGTTTCGCATTCGCCGCCAGCGGCGACGATCGGTTCGTGCCGTCAGGCTGCCACCTTCTCGCAGTTGACCATCCAGGGCGTGCCGAACTTGTCGACCAGCATGCCGAACCGGCGTGCCCAGAAGGTCTCCCCGATCGGCATTCTGATGACGCCGCCTTCAGCAAGCTCCCCAAAGATGCGCTCAGCCTCCGCCGGATCGTCCACCTGAATGCTGACGCAGAAGCCTTGCGGCGTCGATGCATACTGCGGCGGCGCATCGCCGCCCATCAGCAGCCGATCACCGACTTTCAGCCGAGCGTGCATGATGCGCTCAGCCGTCTCAGGCGTTTGCGGAACGCCGGTGCCGGGCGGCGCATCCGCGTGGCGCATCATCATCAGAATCCTTCCGCGAAGGACCTTTTCGTAGTGCTTGAACGCCGCTTCGCATTGGCCATCAAAGCTCAGATACGTCACCAGATCGGTCGTCATGTCGTCCGTCCTTTCCTCGCTGGGTGTTGAAACAGGAGTTGGATGTAGCGGCGCAGGTGATCGATGCTTTCACCTGCAACGGCCGCACCGCCTTTCGCCTTTGCCAGAATGAACGCCCCCTGCAGCACGGCCTGTGTGTGAAGGGCGAGGCTCTGCGCCGTCCAGTCGCCACGGATGCGGCGGCGCTTCATCGCTTCCGCGATATCGGCTTCCAACCTGGCCGCGTGCCCGCTGATGCTGGCATTGCACGCGTCGCGGATCGCGGGGCAGGTGTCGTAGACTTCCTGCACCATGGTTCCGACAAGGCAGGTGAAGTCCGCAACTTTGCCCGTCAGGATCGCCTTGCGGAAATCAATGTAGCCGAGGACCCGATCCAGCGGGTCCTCGTGCTGATGGTACGGCGCCGCTGCAAACAGCGCGCCGGTCTTCTCGGACCAATATTCGGCCGCCGCGACCGCCAGCGCTTCCTTGCCCTTGAAGTGATGGAAGAACGCGCCCTTTGTCACCCCCGCTGCGGCGCAGAGCTCATCGACGCTGGTCCCCGAATATCCTTTCGCGCGGATCAGCGAAAGCGCCGCGTCCAGCAATCTGTCGCGGGCCGATGCCGGTACGGGTTTGGTGGATGACCTGTCTACCATGCCACGACCATACCAACCGGTTGGTATGGAGTCAAGCCCGAATCGAGCCGGCACCGCCCCACCCGGCCGGCGCCGTTCAGCCAGCGGCCGCCGCCGTGTCCGCCCGCCCGATCGGAAACCTGGTCAACCCGAACGACAGCGCCGCCCCGATCAGCGCCAGCATCCCGGCCAGCAGAAAGGCCGACACGAAACTCCCGGTCGCCGCAACCAGATAGCCGGTGACGATCGGCGCCAGCAGGCCGAAGACATTGCCGCCCAGCACCAGGAACGCGAAGGCCCGGCCCGCATCCGCCGGCGAATGCAGCAGGTCGCTGGTAAGCGCCGCATTGGTCGCCGTCGCCGCGTTCGAGAAGCTCACCGGCAGGATCGTCAGAAACACGACAAGGGCAAGCGAGTCCGCGAACGGGATCGCCATGCCCGCCGCAGTCAACACCAGGCAGAGGATGACCACGTTGCGCCGTTTGCCGGCCCGCAGCGCATCGGGCGACAGCAGGAAGTCGCCAAGCCAGTTCACGATGATTATCACCACGGCGCCCACCAGGAACGGAACCGATGTGAACAGACCCGAATGCACCATCGAGACATGACGCTGGGTCTGCAGATAGTCCGGCAGCCAGCTCAGATAGAGATACAGCGAATACACCGCGCACCCCTGCGAAATGGCCAGCCCCCACATCGACGGGGAACGCAGCAGCCCCCGATATCCAACACCCGGTCCTGCCGGCGCTGCCGCTTGCGTGACATGCCTCTCGGCGAAGATCTTTCTGCGCTCGGCCTCGGGCAGCCAGCGCGTACGCTCTGGCGTCGAAATGAACGAGGTCCAGATCGCCACCCACACCAGTCCGATCGCGCCGGTCACGTAGAATGAGGTCTGCCACGACGTCGCCGCGATCAGCAGCGCCACCAGTGTCGCGCCCACGCCCGGCCCCAACTGGGTTCCCGACTGGATGGCGCCGATCGCCGTGCCGTGCTCGGTGAATGGTCCCCAGTCCCGCACCGCCCGATAGGAAATCGGTGACACCGGCGCCTCACCGGCGCCAAGGCCCAGGCGTGTTACCAGCATGGTCGCAAAACCGCCCGCCAGCCCGGTCCCGATCTGCGCCAGCGACCAGACAGTGGCGCAGATCGCCGCGACGCGATGCATGCCGATGGCGTCGATCAGCTTCCCGCCAGGCAGCATGACAAGAACGTACGCCCACAGGAACGAGGAAAACAGATACCCAAGCGCCACCGGGCTCAGATGGAAGTCGGCGGCGATCGAATGGCCCGCCACCGACATGTTCACCCGGTCGGTGTAGCTGATCGTGTTCAGCAGGAAGAGCAGAAAATAGACCCAGTAGCGGCGGCGCGTCATTGCGGCTCTCCGATCCGGCAGGCAGATATCAGCTGTGGGAGAACATCGCCTGTCCGGCAACCGGCAGGGTCACCCGCGCGATCGCGCAGCCAGCCGATTCGACAATATACAGCGTCTTGTTCTCCGGGCCGCCATAGGCAATGTTTGTCGTCATCTTGTCCCGCGGCGACTTCAGGTAATAAAGCGGCGCCGCGTCGCGGTCATACAGCCAGACCGCCCCATGGTACGCATGCGCAATAACCAGATTGCCCGCACTGTCCATGGCAAGCCCGTCCGGGCCTTGCGCGTGCATCTGCACGAA
>DASQVN010000266.1:0-8560 GCA_035640755.1 Rhodopila sp. | reverse complement strand
CGGCGGGCGGGGCGTTCGGGACGAAGCGCAGCGCCACCTGCCGGCTGCCGACGACGGATCGCGCTTCGCCCTCTATTCCGGCGAGACCTCGGCAGAGAACGCACCGACCCCCGAGGCGCAGCCCTATGAAGCCGTGTTCGCCAACACGACGGGCATGCTCACGCCGGGCGCCAGCGTCACCCTCGCCGGCAAACGCGTCGGAGAGGTCAGCGCGGCCTCGCTCGACTATGATGCCGATGCCGGGAAACTCCTGCTGCATGCCACGTTGATGCTGGAACCCGGGCGGATGCGCATCGAGCACGGTTCGGGCACCGCGCGGGAGCAGATGAACACAATGCTGGAACGGCTGATCGGGCAAGGCCTGCGGGCGGGGCTGGAAAGCTCGCCCCCCGTCGTCGGCAGCCGGCAGGTGGCGTTGCGCTTCGTCCCGAACGCCCCGCCCACCGTCCTGGGCAGCGGCCCCCGCCCCGAGATCCCCACCACCTCCGGCGCCGGCGTCGACAGCATCATGGCGCAGGCCAGCGACGTCATGGCCAAGATCGATTCGCTGCCGTTGAACCAGATCGCCGACAATCTGCAGCAGACGACACAGCGCCTCGCAGAGCTGAGCCAGTCGCCCGAGACGAAGGAAGCATTGCAGAACGTCAACGACGCCATCGCCAACGTCCGCCGCGTCTCTACCTCCATGAGCCGCGACCTGCCCGCGGCGCTTTCGCGCATGACGCGCGCGATCCAGTCGGCTCAGGCGATGATCGGCCAGGAAGGCGAGGTCGCCAACCAGCCGCAGACCTCCACCCTGCCCTCCACGCTGTTCGAGGTCCGGCAGGCCGCACGCTCGATCCGTGAGCTGGCGAACGAGCTTGACCGCAATCCGCAGGCACTCCTGACAGGCAAATGACAGGCAGGATACCAGCCGATGAAATACGGTCCTCTGGCATGGCTGCTGGTGTTGAGCGCCTGCGGCAGTCCCCCCATCCACTATCATACGCTCGCCGCCGAGGTTCCACGGCACAGCGGGCCGGTTCCCTCCGGCCCGAAGCTGCGGGTGGGGGACGTCTCCGTGCCGCCCACGCTCGATCGCCACTCCCTGGTCATCCGCACCGGCCCGACCAGCCTGAATATCGAACAGCAGGAACAGTGGGCGGCGCCGCTGAACCAGATGATCCAGCAGGTGCTGAGCGAGGACCTGACCAACCGCCTCGGCCCCAGCCGCGTGCTCGGCCCCAGTGACCCGAACGTGCCGCCCAATACGCGTGTCCTGACCGTCAGCCTGCGGAATTTCATCGCCGACGCCGACGGCACCGTTACCCTCGACGCGGATTGGACACTCGAAGGCGGCAGGCCCAACGCGTCACCGCAGCACCAGACCATCACCGAGCGGGGTAGCTCCGCCGAACCGGAAGCAGTGGTGGAGACCATGAGCCGCGCCCTCGGCCGGCTGACCGATCAGATCGTGGCCTCGATCGCATCCCGGCGCTGACCCACCTTGCCCCGCTTGCCGTCTGCGGCGACAGTGTGGCCCCGTTCCAGGAGGCAGCCATGCTTCAACCGCCCCCCGCCATCCCCGGCATGACGCAGGATGAGATCGACACCCCGGCCCTGGTCATCGACCTGGACGCCCTCGAGTACAACCTGGACAGGATGGCGACGCTGCTGGCGCCGACCGGCGTGAAGCTGCGCGCCCATGCCAAGACCCACAAGTCGCCGGTGATCGCCAAACTGCAGATGGCCCGCGGCGCCGTCGGCAACTGCGTGCAGAAGGTGGCGGAGGCCGAGGTGCTGGCCTGGGGCGGCATCCCCGACATCCTGGTCAGCAATGAGGTAGTGGGGGCCGCCAAGCTCGCCCGGCTCTGCGCCCTGTCGCGCATCGCCAAGGTCGCCGTCTGCGCCGACGACCCCGCCCAGGTGACCGAGATCGAGGCCACGGCCTCCGACGCCGGCATCCGCATGACCGTGCTGGTCGAGATCGACGTCGGCGCTGCCCGGTGCGGCGTGAAGCCCGGACCGGATGCCGTCGCCCTGGCGAAACGCATCGCGGGCTCGAAACACCTCATCTTCGGCGGCCTGCAGGCCTACCATGGCAGCGCGCAGCACAAGCGCACGCCCGAGGAACGCCGCACGCTGATCGGCGGCGCCGTCGATGCCTCCCGCCGCACGATCGAACAGTTGCGCCAGCAAGGGCTCGATTGTCCCATCGTTGGCGGCGCCGGTACCGGAACGTTCGAGATTGAAGCGAGCTCCGGCGTCTATACGGAAATGCAGGCCGGCAGCTATATCTTCATGGACGCCGACTACGCCCGCAACCTCGACGAGGCTGGCCAGCCGGTCAGCACCTTTCGCCATTCGCTCTTCGTGCTGTCCACGGTCATGAGCCAGAGCCAGCCGGGCATTGCGGTCCTGGATGCCGGCCACAAGGCCGTCTCCGTTGATTCCGGCATGCCCACCGTCTGGCAGCGCCCCGATATCCGCTACGTCAGCGCATCGGACGAGCACGGCAAGCTGACTTTCGGCCCGGAAACCGAGAGCCCCCGTCTCGGCGAAAAGCTCCTGCTCGTCCCCGGCCACTGCGACCCCACGGTGGACCGCTACGACTGGTACGTCGGCGTCCGCAACGGCCGCGTCGAATGCCTGTGGCCCGTCGCCGCAAGGGGCGGTTTCGGCTAAGCTCGACTTTGGCCATCCGGCGACACCGCCACCGGCCACCGTTGCTTGCGCGCCCCTCACGCCGCCATCGCAGGCGTCATCGCGTGCAATGCGCGCTCCGACAATGCGCGCCGCCTGTCCAGCGTCGCGCATTTCACGCCGTTCACCTTCCTGGAAATCGCGTCAACCAGCCATTCATCCGCCAGTTCAAGGCAGCCATGGGACGCCAGGTACCAGCACCCGCTCATCGCCGCCCCCGCCGGGGTCGCGCACCAGCGGACTGCATCCGCCAGTTCGAGACCCATCGCCGTCGCGAATGCCTGATACCGCGCCTTGCCGGTCAACTGGATCAGTCCGCGGCCGATATACCGCCAGCCATCGCCCACGTCCGTATTGCCTGCCTGATGCGCATAGACAACGTCGGCCAGCTTTTCGGGCGCCCTGCAGAACGGCTCCGCCGCGGCAACCGTCGGAAAGCACTGCGGGAAGACCGCGTGGATCCGCGCCGCGGTCGTGTAGTTCAGGTTCTCGGTCAGCCGCCCGAAATCCTCCCCGGCCTCCGCCGCGAATTGCCCCAGTGCCGCGGCCACCCGCCGCGGTTCCGTGATTCTCCAATGCTCCATCGCACCCTGCAGCGCAGGCAGCCAGCGCCCGAGGTCCGCCGCCGGCGCCGCGGCACGCAATGCGTCCGTCAGCCCCGGGATCGTCACGGCGGCCACCAGCGCCGCCGCGACGGGCCTTGCGTCCGGCAACACGTTCTTGACAGGAGCCGGCGCCTCTTCGTTGGGATTCCTGCCTGCCACGGGCCGGTCTGCGACCGGCACTGGTGCCGCGGCCATGGACCCCGCGCCCACGCGGCCCGCGCTGTCCCGCGCCACCAGCGGCCGCTTCGGCGCGCTTTGGTGCAGCAAGAGGTCCTTGGCGACGCTGCCGTTGGCGCAGCCGAAATAGTAGGAGATCATCGCCGTCCAGCCCGTCAACAGCGCGCCCATGACGAGGCTGAGCATGTTCCGCTGCATGCTACCCGGCGGAAGCCCGTGGAACATCAGGAACGTGACGAGCCCGAACAGGCCCCCCGTCAGCACATAGGCCAGCACCCCGCAGGTGCGATCCTGGCTGGTCATTTCCCGCATCCGCGCCGAACCCGACGCTGGCATGCGCACACCCGCAACCAACTCACCCATAATCACCCCCGCTGAGCCTTCGCACCGGTGTCCGCGTCACAAGGCGCAAGTAACAGCCGCACCCTGCGCATCCGAAACGGCCAGGAATCCAGCCACACGCCAATCGGTGCTGCCGTCTAAAGGCGGGACCAAGAGACTTTCATCCGGCTTTCCTCCGCGGCGTCGCCAGCCACACCCACCAGCGACGCACCGCCTTCACGCCGGATGCCGCAGCCCCCTTATCGTCCCTGACCTGTCGGCACGCTGTGATACAGCAGGAGATCTTTCGCCTGGCTCCCACTGCTGCTGCCGAAATAGTAGGAGATGACTGCAACCCACGCCGTGGCAATGGACCCCAGCGCGAGGTTCAGCGCCTGCATGCTGTTATCTGGTATATGCGGCACCAGCAGCAGAAGCGCGATGAACCCGAACAGCCCCGCTGTCAGTGCATAGGCCAGGATCCGGGGCGTGCGGTCCTTCACCGTCATCTCCCGCGCGCGTGCCGAGGTCCGATCCTCATCGTTCTGCTTCTCGAGCGAAAGATTCAACTGGCCCATCGCCAGGGCAAAATCGTGATCCGCCTTCTGCATCGCCTCGAGCTGTTCCGGCGTCGGCGCCGCCATGACCGCCGCGACCTTCTCGGGATCGGAGCCGACATCGAGACCGAGCGCCCGCCCGAGATACGTGACCGCGGTACCTGCCAGCGGGCCGCCAACAGCCAGGGCGATTGTCGGCGCCACCTTCTCCAGCAGCGGAACGGCATTGCCGAGGACATCAAGAATCGGGTTTCCCACGTGCTCCTCCATTTTCCTGGAGGCCGAGCATTGCGCCGGCCCACGAGTGCACCGTAGGGACGCCCACGCGTCCAGGCTGTGACCGGAGACACATCGACGCCACGAAGCGCGCCGAAATCGTCCGCACCGCCTCACTGGCACCAGCGACTGTCGGCACCAGGGCTTGCCCCGCGCACGCGATCTGCCGACAATCCCACCAGACCAGAGACAGGAAACCACTCGTGCCAGGATTCAAGAGTACCGCCCGCTACATCGCCACCCGCGATCTGGAGGTCGCCGTCAACGCCGCCGTCACCCTGCAGCGACCCCTGCTGGTGAAGGGCGAACCCGGCACCGGCAAGACCGTCCTGGCCCATGAAGTCGCGAGCGCCCTGGGTTGCCGGCTGATCGAGTGGCACATCAAGTCCACCACCAAGGCCCAGCAGGGCCTCTACGAATACGACGCCGTATCCCGCCTGCGCGATGGCCAGCTCGGCGATCCCCGCGTGCATGACATCGCCAACTACATCGTGCGCGGCAAATTGTGGGACGCGTTCGATGCGGACGAACCGATCGTCATCCTGATCGACGAGGTGGATAAGGCGGATATCGAGTTTCCCAACGACCTGCTGCTCGAACTCGACCGGATGCAGTTCTTCGTCTACGAAACCCGTCAGACCGTCGTCGCAAAACGCCGTCCGATCGTCATCATCACCTCGAACAACGAGAAGGAACTGCCCGACGCATTCCTGCGCCGCTGCTTCTTCCACTACATCCGCTTCCCCGATCGCGAAACGATGGAGCGGATCGTCCACGCGCACTACCCCGACATCCGCAAGGATCTCACGCGTGAGGCGCTGAACGTCTTCTTCCAGATCCGCGAGGTTCCCGGCCTGAAAAAGAAGCCCGCCACGTCCGAGCTCCTGGACTGGCTCAAGCTGCTGATGGTGGAGGATCTGCCGGCCGAAACCCTGCGCACCAACGAAAAGCACCTCGTCATCCCACCGCTCTATGGCGCGCTGCTCAAGAATGAGCAGGACGTCCATCTGTTCGAACGCCTCGCCTTCCTCGCCCGCCGGAACGCCTGATGTTCGCGCACCTGATCCTCGGCCTGCGCTCCGCCGGACTGCCGACCTCCATCACCGAATACCTGACGCTGATGGCGGCAATGAAGGAAGGCATCGCCGAGTACAGCATCGATGACTTCTACTACCTGGCCCGCGCCACGCTGGTGAAGGACGAACGCCACCTCGACAAATTCGACCGCGTCTTCGCCTCCTGCTTCAAGGGCCTGGAACCGCCGCAGGGGATCAAGGTCGAGGACCTGCCCGAGGAATGGCTGCGCAAGCTCGCCGAAAAGATCCTCACGCCCGAGGAAATGGAGAAGATCCAGTCCCTCGGCGGCTTCGACGCCATCATGGAGCGCTTGAAGCAGTTGCTCGAAGAACAGAAGGGCCGTCACCAGGGCGGCTCGAAATGGATCGGCACCGCCGGCACCTCCCCCTTCGGCGCCTACGGCTACAACCCCGAGGGCGTACGCATCGGCCAGGACGAATCCCGTCATCGCCGAGCCATCAAGGTCTGGGACAGGCGCGAATACAAGGACCTCGACGACACCATCGAGCTCGGCACACGCGGCATGAAGCTCGCCCTGCGCCGCCTGCGCCGCTTCGCGCGCCAGGGCGCCGCGACCGAGCTCGACCTCGACGACACGATCAAGTCGACCGCGAACAACGCAGGCACACTCGACCTGAAAATGGTGCCGGAGCGACACAATACGGTCAAGGTGCTGCTGTTCCTCGATGTCGGCGGGTCGATGGACGACCATATCCGCCTGACCGAGGAACTGTTTTCCGCCGCTCGGTCGGAATTCAAGCACCTCGAACACTACTACTTCCACAACTTTCCCTATGAGCGCGTCTGGAAGAACAACCGCCGCCGGCACGAACAGCAGCTCCCCACCTGGCAGGTCCTGCGCACCTACGGCCCCGACTATAAGCTGATCATCGTCGGCGACGCCGCCATGAGCCCGTACGAGATCACCATGCAAGGCGGCTCGGTCGAGCACTATAACGATGAACCCGGCGTCGTCTGGTTGGAACGCCTGACCCAGCACTACCGCCATGCCGCCTGGCTGAACCCGACTCCGAAACAAAGCTGGGGCCACGTGCGGTCGATCACCATGGTCAACGACCTGATGGAGGGCCGGATGTACCCGCTGACCGTCGCCGGGATCGACGAAATGACGCGGGAGCTGAGCCGGTAGGTCCGGGCACCGGAAAACCGTCGCCGTACCGGATCATCGTCGCGGTAATGCGACTGTGATAAATTTCGTTCGCTACGATGTGCCATCCTGCGCAAAAATCAGCGAGGGGGGTAAGCATGTCGTTTTCCAGCACCACCGTCACGGCGACGAACGGCGGCACCAGCAGCACGTCGGTCTCAAGTATCCAGACAGGATCGGGCAACAATTACATCAATGCATCCCAGTCCAGCGGCAGCAACGTCATCAACGCCGGTGCCGGCTCCAACTTCATCATCGGCGGCAGCGGAAGCAACACGGTTTACCTGGACGCTCGGCATCCCACCACGAACGTATGGGATACCGTTGCGGGTCTGCATGCCGGGGATTCCGTCACCGTCTGGGGAGTCTCGCTTCAGGACTTCCGGTTGGCATGGCTGGACGGCCAGGGGGCACCAGGCGCCACCGGGCTTACCGCCGTGTTCACTGCCCCTGACGCACCCGCCGTCGCTCTGACGCTGGCCGGCTATACATCCGCCGACCTGGCCAACGGCCATCTGTCAGTCACCTATGGCACGACACCGGACCAGCCAGGACTGCCGGGAAGCACCTACATGCACGTCCAGGTGGCGTAACGCCTCAGGCACCCCCCTCAGGCAACCTCCCCCTCGACCACCAGCCGCAGCACCGCCATCCACGGAAACCGTGTGTCCAGCACGATCCCCGCGGGCGTCGCCAACTTCCCGTCCTGTCCCACCGGCACATGGTTCAGCGTCACCGAATCCTGCACATTCCCGCCGATGACCGCGATCCGCCCCGGCTCTGCCGTATCGACGACGATATCGCAGTGCGACGGGAACAGCCCTGGTGTCGGCAGGTCCTCATACCGCAGCCCGCGCGCCGGACCGCGCCCGAAACAGACCAGGTCGCCCGGCCGCGGCGCATAGTCCTGCAGCCGTTCGGCCACCACCAGCCAGTCCCCACCCTGCCCCAGCTTCATCCGCTTGCCCGCGTTGATGTAGTCCGCATGATCCGCCGAGTAGGGAAACCGCCGCCCGGCTCCGGCACTCCGCATCACGTAAGAAACGAATGCTGCCGACCATGCATACTCGCCGTCGTCCTCGGCCGCGAACACGTGCCCCTCCCCGTCATGCTTGCCGGTCCAGCCGCTCTCCGCCGATCCGGCATTCAGCCCCAGCCACCAGTACTCGCCGACACGCTGCCACAGCCCCTCTTCCCGCTCGGGCTTGATCACGCGGCTCGCGTCAGCCTCAGGATCGGCAACCGTCTGCCCGAACAGCCGCCATTCGCGTAGCGCAATGGCGACAACAGCCTGGCGGGAAAATCTCTCGAATGGCACCTTGGCAAAGGGCGGCACATGGACGTCTGGCATTGGCTTTCCTGTGCAGCCGGCGAGCAGAAGGAATGGAATCAGGGCCAGCCAGCGCATGCCCGCGGCTTAGCCGATTTCAACCGGCGCGGAAACGACCTTTCACTTTCAACGCGAGTTTTGTGCATTGACTTGACCTGGGTCGGCTCGCACGCATTCTTGCATGCGCACCAAAGGCGCGCCATGGTGCGCACAGAATTGGCTCCGAGGATGCGCATTCATGCATGACGCCACCGCCCCTAAACGCCCGGTCAACATGAGCCTGAACAGCGACCTCGTCGCCCAGGCCCGCGCCGCCAAACTGAACCTGTCGGCGCTGACCGAGGAAGCCATCGCGGCCGCCCTGGCC
>DASQVN010000265.1:0-9872 GCA_035640755.1 Rhodopila sp. | reverse complement strand
GGTCGCCCCCTTCCTCGGTCATGCCGGTGCCGATCAGATGCTCGCCCTCCGCGGTCTGGAAACGCCCGGCCACCGCCCAGGTGCCCGGCCCGGCTCGATTCGCCAGGTCGGCGCCACGCGCGCCACGCAGCCCACGGCCTGGCACCAGCAGCGACACCGCTTCCAGCAAATTGGTCTTGCCGCTCC
Organism: Rhodopila sp.; assembly: GCA_035640755.1. Classification (GTDB taxonomy): domain Bacteria; phylum Pseudomonadota; class Alphaproteobacteria; order Acetobacterales; family Acetobacteraceae; genus Rhodopila. Next base: position 9,686 of record DASQVN010000265.1, on the reverse strand, counting down.
CATTCGGTCCGTGCAGCACGGTAATGCGCGCCGCCGGCCGCCATGTCAGGGCGGCATAGCTGCGGAAGTCGGTAAGGGTGAGGCGGGTCAGGCGGAGCATTCAACCCGCAAGATGGGGCCACCCACGCTCCGCGTGAAGACCGCTATGCTCCGCCAGCCTCATACCCCCAGCACGCCTCCGCCGGTAGCGCGACTCGCACCGTGCTGTCCGGCGCGTGGCGGATCGCACTCCCCGCTTCCACGGCCTCGATCGTCTGGCCGAACAGCGCAATTTCATACACCGTCTGCGTCCCCTGATAATGCCGCGCGACCACCTGGGCCGGGAACTCGTTCGGCCCGCCATTCGCCAGTGCCAGCTTCACATTGTCGGGCCGCAGCGCTACCTGCACGGATGCGCCTGGCGTTGGGTTTCCTGCCACGCGCACGGTCAGCGTCGCCCCATCCGGCCCGACTTCAACCCGGCCGATCTCGCCCTCACGCGCCGCCAGCCGCCCCGGAATGACGTTCGAGGCCCCGGTGAACCCCGCCACGAACAAATCCGCCGGCCGGTTGTACAGCTCGTCCGGCGCGGCGAGCTGCAGAAGCTTGCCGTCCCGCATGACGCCGATCCGGTCGCCCAGCACCACCGCCTCCTGCTGGTCGTGCGTCACGTACAGCGCCGTCAACCCGACCCGCTTGATGATCCGCCGCAGATCGTCGCGCAGCCGCAGCCGCAACTGCGCATCCAGGTTCGACAGCGGCTCATCCAGCAGCAGGATCTGCGGCTGATAGACCATGCTCCGGGCCAGCGCGACGCGCTGCATCTGCCCGCCCGAGAGCTGCGTCACCGGTCTCTCGGCGTAGGCCGACAGCTCGACCAGCGCCAGCGCCTCCTCGACCGCCTTCGCCTGCTGGCCGCGGGGGATCCGACGAGCCTTCAGCGGATAGGCGACGTTCTGCCGCACCGTCATGTGCGGCCAGACAGCATAGGACTGGAACACCATCCCCAGGTTGCGGCTGCGCGGCGGCACCAGCACGCCCGCCACCGGGTCGGTATACACCGTCCCGCCGATCACGATCCGACCCGAGGTCGGATGCTCCAGGCCAGCGACGCAGCGCAGCGTCGTCGTCTTGCCGCAACCCGAGGGACCCAGCAGCACCACGATCTCCCCCGCCGCAATGGTGAAGGAGACATCGTCGATCGCCGCCTTATGCGTCCCGCCCCGCGGCGCGGGGAACACTTTCCGCAGGTTTTCAACACGCAGTTCAGAGGACATGCTACTGCCGGTACCCGTAGGTTTTGTTCCAGTCCGCCAGCCAGGCGTCATGCAGCTCGACGAACTGCTTGAAGTTCGGCGTCCACAGCTTGTCCAGCTTCGGATCGAACTCGGGAACCGAGATCGGCGGGTTGCGCAGCGACGTCACGTTCCCCTGGTCACGGATCGAGGCGATCTGCCCGTCATCCGACAGGTTCCAGTCCATCCACAGCCGCGCCGCGTTGGGATGCTTCGCCGTCTTCGCGATGCCGGTGCCGTATGGCGTAATCGGCACCCCTTCGGGCGCATAGACGAAGTCGATCGGCGCGCCGTCCTTCTTCTTCGGATAGACGATGCTGACCAGCAGCGGCCCGACCCCGACCTCACCCCGCACCACCGCGTCGCACAGCGGCGCGTTCGACGGATAGAGCTTCGGCTTCGTCGCCGCCTGCTTCGCCCAGTAATTCTCGCCCAGCACCTGCCGTTCGAACATGATCCGCGTCCAGGTCGTGCCGCCCGAGGGGCCGATCACCTGCCCGATCTTGCCGTCGCCGAATTCCGGCTTGCACAGATCCATCCAGCTCTTCGGCGGGTTGTCCACCACTGCGGGGTTCCACGCGATGCACCAGGCCGGCGTCGTTGTCGGCCACAGCTTGGGCGACACCAGCGTCTCCGGCAGGTACTCCGAGGCGTTCGGTGGCGCGTAGTCGGCGAACAGGTCCTCGATCCCCTTCGACTGCCCGCGGTCGGAGTGGTCGATCACGTCCGCCTCCAGCTTGCCCGCCGCTGCCTCGGACTTGATGCGGGTGATCAGCTGCCCGCCCGAGGCACGCACCATGTTCACCCGCACACCGGGGAAGCTCTTGTTGAAGACGTTGATCGTCTCCTGCATCACCTCGGTCAGGCTGGCGGTATAGAGCACCAGCTGCCCCTCCTTGTTGGCCGCCTCCACCAGCGCCGGGTCGGGTTTGAACGGCTTCGCGGCGCGCGCCGGCCCCCACCGCCCGATCAGGGGCAGCGAGGCGGCCGAGGCCAGGGCATGGCGACGAGTCAGTTTCATCCAGACGTTTCCTTCAGCCGGTTCTGACAGGACTGTTCGCGGCGCTGCCGCGGGACAGCCGGTTGGTCACGGTGATCAGCACGCCCAGCAGCACCATCTGCACCAGGCTGAACGCGGCGGTGATGCCGATATTCCCGCCCTCGTAATAGCCCAGAAGCTGCACCGCCATCACCATTGTGCCACTGGAATACAGGAACAGCGACGAACCAAGCTCGCGGATCGCCAGGATGAACAGCAGCGTCATCGCCGCCGTAACCCCAGGCCGCGCCAGAGGCAGCACGACCGTCGCAACCGTCCCGACCGTGCCCCGCCCGCAGATCCAGGCAGCCTCCTCCAGCTCCCTGTGGATCTGCATCAGCGAGGTCGACAGTGCCTTCACCGTATCCGGGATGAACCGCGCCACGAACGCCAGCGCCAGGATCCACAGCGTGCCGTAGATGCCGAACGGCAGCCCGATCCACGCCCACAAATACGCCACGCCGATCACCAGCCCCGGGATCGCCACCGGGACGGTCGTGATCACGTCGATCACCCGCCGCCCCGGCGCCCGCGACCGCGTCACGGTATAACCGATGGCGAACGCCAGCACGCCGCCCACCACCGCCGTGATGATCCCCACCTTCAGCGAGTTGACGATCGAGGTCACCGTCAACGGGTTGTCGAACATCTTGATGAAGTGCTGCCACCCATACTGCTTCGCATCGAACAGCGACGGGATGTCACGGATGAACAGGAACTTCCGGAACGCTGCGATGAAGAGCGCGATCGACGGCAGCACGACCACCACCAGCAGATAGACCAGCGCCAGCCCCAGCGTCACGAACCGCCACTTCCCCAGGTTCAGCGGCCGCGGCCGGAAGGCCTTGCCCGCGACGGTCGTGTAGCTCCGGCCCGAGATCACCTTCTGCTGCGCCCAGACCAGCGCCCCGGTCACCACCATCAGGATCACCGCCACCGCCGCCGCGGTGTTGTACAGCGGCGGAGACCACGCCGTCAGCGCGAAGATATACGTCGTCAGCACCGGTATGTTCGCCGAGGACCCCAGCACCGCCGGAATCCCGTAGATCCCCAGCATCACGACAAACGACAGCAGCATCCCCGAAACGATCGCCGGCAGGATCAGCGGGAACGTCACCGTCGCCATGGTGCGGGCGGAACTCGCGCCCGAGATTTCCGCCGCCTCCTCCAGCGACGGGTCCATGTTCCGCAGCGCCGCCGCCGTGAACATATAGACGTATGGCGCGTAGTAGATGCCGAAGACGAAGATCATCCCTGGCATCGTATAAAGATTAAAATGGATCGGGATGCCCGCCTTCATCGCCAGCAGGTTCAGCAGCCCCGTCTTCGGCGAGCCCAGGATGCTCCACGCCACCCCGGCCACCAGCGGCGGTACGAACAGCGGCAGCATCCCCGTACTGGCGATCAGCCCCTTGCAGGGGGTGTTGGTGCGCACGACGATCCAGGCAAACGCCAGGCCAATGGTAACGGCCACCGCCGTCCCGCCACCGCAGGCGATCAGGCTGTTCGCCAGCGCCGCGGCCACATTGGGGTTGGTGACCACCGCCAGAAAGTTGCCGATGGAAATGTCGGAAAGCCGGTATCCCTCCACCACTGGGTTGGTGGTGGTCACGGCGCCGACCAGCAGCATCGCCACCGGGTACAGCACCAGGAATGCCAGGATGGCGATCAGCACAGCCGACCAGGCGCGTATGATCCAGCGCCGCTCGGCGCGCCCCCTGGTCCCGCTTGGCGCCGTTATCGTCAGGCTTGCGGCCTGTGCATCCACGTTGAACGCTCCACCCCAGGAATCGTCTCAGGATGGGATGTCACACGATTGGCGCGCCATGGCAACGGTGTTGACGCGGCCGGCGCGTGATCGTTTGAGGCGTGCCCGTCAGAAACCGTGAATCACGCGCTCAAACCCGCGCCATAAGGGGCCCGGCCCCCATGCCAAGGCCGAGCCCCCAAGCACCCGGGAAGGCTAGGACTTCGGCGCCTCCGGCTGCTTCACCTGCCCATCCGCCGGGGAAGCGGTATGGGCGTGGCCCGTGGATGTGGATTTTGTGCCCACATGGGTCTTTGACGGCGCATCGCCCTTCACCGCGGCCGTGCCAGGATCAGCCTTGGCAACGCCCACCGCACTCGGCGTGGATTGGGTCTTCACCGGGTTGTCCTTCGCCGCCACCGTCGGCGCGGCGGTGGTCACCGCCCCGCTCTGGCTGAGCGTGGCGCTGGGCTGCGCGGCAGCCTTGCTCTCGGTTCCGGTTGCGCCCTGGGCGAAGGCGGCGACCGGCAGGGCCAGAAGGCCGGCGGCGAGCAGCAGGTTGGAACGTTTCATCATAGGTTCCTTTCCACCGGGGAAAATGGTCCGATTGGTTCCCGGCTGGGATGGAGATGACCACCCGATTATGACCGCCCGACGATCGAGGCACGGCGAAATTGCGGCTGATGGTGCGAACGCGGATTAAATGTCCGCAACCCGGCCCGTAGACCGCTCATCCAGCGATGTCGTCGATGCGGATCGTCGCCACCGTATGAAATGTCTGCGTGAACTCGACGTCGCAGGCCGAACCGCTGAGCCACACGCGGATACTCGTCAACCTGCGGCGCCTCAGATCATACGCCGTGTATCTGCCCCCGAACCGCCATCCCCCGCCCTGGCCTTTCCACGCCCCCAGTGGAACACTGCCCCGCCACCAATCGGGAAACGCCCATGCCGCTGACCGGACTGAAAGTCCTCGACCTCACCCGCGTCCTCTCTGGCCCCTTCTGCACCGCCCTGCTGGGCGACCTCGGCGCCGACGTCATCAAGATCGAGGCGCCCGAGGGCGACTCCGTCCGCGGCCAGGGCGCCATCAAGGACGGGCTGTCCTGGTACTTCGCCCAGTTCAACCGCAACAAGCGCTCCGTCCGCCTCGACCTTCGCCAGCCCGCCGCGAAGGACATCCTCGCCCGCCTGATCCAGCGATCCGACGTGCTGGTGGAAAACTTTCGCCCCGGCGTTCTCGCCCGCATGGGCTTCGACGACGCCCGCCTCATGCAACTCCGCCCCAGCCTCGTCGTCTGTTCAATCAACGGCTTCGGCAGCACTGGCCCCTACCGTGATCGTCCTGCCTTCGACTTCATCGCCCAGGCGCTGAGTGGCTTCATGAGCGTCAATGGCGGGCCCGACGACCCGCCGCTGCGCTCCGGCCTGCCAATCAGCGACCTGATCGCCGGCCTCTACGCCGCGCTCAGCATCACCGCGGCCGTGCTGCATGCCCGCGCTACCGGCCAGGGCCAGCGCACCGAGGTCAGCCTGACCAACGGCCTCGTCAGTTTGCTCGCCTATATCGCCACCAACTACTTCGCCACCGGCGTCGTGCCACCGCGGAGCGGCAACGACCACCCGATCGCCGCCCCCTACGGCCTGTTCCCGACGCGTGACGGCCAGATCGCCATCGCCCCAGCTGACGACGCCTTCTTCCGCCGCCTCACCGACGCCGTCGGCGAACCCGGCCTGAAGACCGACCCGCTGTACGCCACCCAGGCCGCCCGCGTCGCCAACCGCGCCCGCATCAACGCTATCGTTGGCGGCAAGCTCGCCGCCAATACGACCGCCCATTGGGTCGAGACCCTGAACAAGGCCGGCGTCCCCTGCGGCCCCGTGCTCAGCGTCGAGGGGGTCTTTCATGACCCGCAAATCCTCGCCCAGCAAATGATCTTGGACACCCCCCACCCCGCCTATGGCCCAATCCGTATGCTCGGCTTCCCCATGAAGCTGTCGGAAACTCCCTGCCGCGTACATCGCCACGCCCCTGCCCTGGGCGAGCACACTGACGAAATCCTCGCCACCCTCGGCTACAATCAGGCCGAGCGCGACGCCCTGCGCCGTGCTGGTGCGGTATAAGGGGATGTCCGCGCCCCGACTGCGGCATCAGCTCATCCAGTTCCCGCCATCAATGTTGTACGTCTGCGCGACGATGTAGTCCGCATCGGCACTCGCCAGGAACGCCGCCAGCCCGGCGATTTCATCCGGCCTGGCCATACGGCCGAACGGCACGGCCGCGCCGACGGCACGCTTCTTCTCCCCTGGCTGGAGTCCTTCATACTGCGCGAACAGCCGGTCCACATTGTCCCAGTGCTCATTGTCCACTACGCCCGGCGCAATCGCATTGACGTTGATGCCGTGCCTGATCAGATTCAGCCCCGCGCTCTGCGTCAGGCTGATCACCGCCGCCTTGGACGCGCAATACACGGCGACCAGCGGCTCCCCCCGTCGCCCGGCCTGGGAGGCGAAGTTGATGATCTTCCCGCCGTGCCCCTGCCTGATCATCTGCCGCGCCGCGGCCTGCAGGGTGAACAGCAGTCCCTCGACATTCACGGCAAACACACGATGGTAGCTCTCCCGCGTGATCTCCACGATTGGCGCCATATCGAAGATGCCGGCGTTGTTGACCAGGATATCGAGCCGCCCGCGCTGTGCCACCACGGCGGCGATCATCGAATCGATCGATTCCTGCTTCGTGACATCGAGGTGCAGCGAGGACGCCCGCTCCCCCAACCCTTCGGCGACCTGCCGAGCCTTTTCGGCCTCGATGTCCGTCACGAAGACGAGCGCGCCTTCCCGGACGTAGCGCTCGCAGATCGCGCGCCCGATGCCGCGCGCGGCGCCGGTGACGACGGCAACCTTATCCTGCAGCTTCATGGAATGCTCCTGCGGACAGCATCGGTCAGCGCACGGTACCGCGCGATCCGGCCGGCATAGGCCTCGACCAGGGCGGGGTCGGGTGCCACCGTTTCCTCGACGGCAGGCGGTGTGCACACTGCGTCCGGCGCCTCCCCCGTCGCCGCCATGCGGGCCAGCCGAGCGGCGCCGAAGGCGCCACCGTGCTCACCGCTGGTGATGCGCTGCAGAGGAATGCCAAGCGCCGCGGCGATGATGCCCACCCAGGCGCGTGAGCGCGAGCCGCCGCCGATCACCGCGGCCTGCTGCATCACAGTGCCGGACGCCCGCAGCGCATCCACGCAATCGCGCAAGGAAAACGCGACGCCTTCCAATATGGCCTGGGTCAGCGCGCCGCGGCCACCTTCATGCTCCAGCCCGGCGAAGCAGGCGCGGAGATGCGCATCGTTATGCGGCGTCCGTTCCCCACCCAGAAACGGCAGGAACAGCGCCTGGCTCGGCACTGCAGGTTGCCCGATCTCGGCCATCAATTCGCCCTCGCTGCGTCCGGTAATACCCGCCCACCAGGACAGGGAGGCAGCCGCCGACAGCGTCACGCCCATCTGGTGCCAGGTATCCGGCACGGCATGGCAGAACGCGTGCACCGCCGCTTCCGGCCAAGGCCGGAACCGATCGGTGGTGACGAACACGACGCCCGAGGTGCCCAGCGACACGAACGCATCCCCCGGCCGGATCGCGCCCAACCCGACCGCGCTCGCCGCGTTGTCCCCCGCGCCCCCGGCCAGGACCGGCGGCCGGACGATGCCCCAGCGCGCCGCCAACGCAGATAGCAGCCGTCCGGCCGGCGCATTCCCCTCCACCAGTGCCGGCATCGCGGCACGCGACAGATATGTCGCCGCCAGCGCCGCCTCCGACCAGTCGCGCGCGCCGACATCCAGCCAGAGCGTGCCGGAGGCATCGGACATGTCCTCGATCATCTCGCCGCTCAATCGATAGCGGACCCAGGCCTTGGGCAGCAGCACGGTCCGGACGTGGCCGAACACGTCTGGCTCATGCGCGCGCACCCATAGCAGCTTCGGCGCGGTGAAGCCGGGGATGGCGAGGTTGCCTGTCACCTTGTGCAGATCGGGGAAACGCGCTTCCAGCATCGCACACTCGGCCGCGGATCGCACATCGTTCCAGAGGATGGCGGGGCGGAGTACGCGTCCCGACGCATCGAGCAGCACGGCGCCATGCATTTGTCCGGACAGGCCAATGCCCTGCACCGCGGCCAATGCCTGGGAATGCTGCCGATGCAACACATCGACGGCATCCAGCACCGCCTGCCACCACGCCTCCGGGTCCTGCTCGCTGTGCCCCGGCATCGGCCGCTGCACCGTCAGCTCGGCCGATGCGCTGCCGACGACCGATTGCGCGCCATCGACCAGCAGCGCCTTCACAGCCGACGTGCCGAGGTCGATTCCCAGGAACACGAATGCCTCAGGCCGCGAGCGGATGAGGTTCGGCGCGCGGCAGGGCGAGCCCCGCCCTGTCAAACACATGGCAGGCGCCGGGCTCGACCGCGAAGCGAAGTCTTTCCTGCACCCGCGCCGGGTTGCTGCCCTCGATCTGCACGGTCAGCGGCTGCTGGTCGGCGAGCGACAGGTGCAGCAGGGTCAGCCCGCCGAGGCGCTCGACCAACGTGACCGTGCCCTCGACCGGCCCGGATGGATCGATATTCAGGCCCTCGGGCCGGATGCCGAGCGTTACGGCGTCGCCGGGACGAATGTTCGAGCTATGCACCGGCACGGTGATGCGCGTCCCGTCCGGCAGGGTGACCATCGTGGCGTTCGGCGCTGTTTCCACTACTGTCGCCGGGATCAGGTTCATCCGGGGCGAGCCGATGAAGCCGGCGACGAACAGGTTGGCCGGGTGATGATACAGCTCCAGCGGCGAGCCGACCTGCTCGACCCTTCCGGCCTGCAGCACGACGATCTTGTCGGCCATCGTCATCGCCTCGATCTGGTCGTGCGTGACGTAGATCATCGTCGCGTTCAGCTCCTGGTGCAGGCGCGACAGCTCGATGCGCATCTGTCCGCGCAGCGCGGCATCGAGGTTCGACAGAGGCTCATCGAACAGGAACACCTTGGGCTGGCGCACGATCGCCCGTCCGATCGCCACGCGCTGGCGCTGCCCGCCCGAGAGGTCGCGGGGCCGGCGGTCGAGATAGGGTTCCAGTTGCAGGATGCGCGCCGCCTCGTTCACCTTGCGGTCGCGTTCGGCCCTGGACACGCGCGCGAGCCGCAGCGCGAATCCCATGTTCTGCCGCACCGTCATGTGCGGATACAGCGCGTAGGACTGAAACACCATCGCCAGCCCCCGGTCGGCCGGCCCGATATTGTTCACCCGCTTGCCGTCGATCTGCAGCTCACCCGCGGTGATCTCCTCCAGGCCCGCGATCATGCGCAGCAGCGTCGATTTGCCGCAGCCCGAGGGGCCGACGAACACCACAAACTCCTTGTCCGTGATGTCGAGGTTGACACCCTTGATGACTTCGAACGTGCCGTAGCTCTTGCGCAGGTCGCGAAGCTGCAACGCGGCCATGGTCAGCCTCCTTCATGGGCTCTACTTGACGGCGCCGAAGGTCAGGCCCTGCACAAGCTGGCGCTGGCTGAACCAGCCGAACACCAGGATGGGCGCGACCGCCATGGTGGACGCCGCCGACAGCTTGGCGAAAAACAACCCT
>DASQVN010000264.1:0-6164 GCA_035640755.1 Rhodopila sp. | reverse complement strand
GGCCTCGCCGGCCATCACGTGCGGTGCAGCGGCCTTGCGCGGCGCACCCTCCCCACAGGGTGCCTTCAGCTACGGTACGACCCGTTGATGTCGATGTAGCCGTGCGTCAGGTCGCACGTCCACACGGTTGCCTTGCCGCGGCCGAGCCCGAGGTCGATGGCGATCGCGACCTCCGGCCCTTTCATGTGCGCAACCACCGGCGCCTCATCATAGCCGGGCACCACCGCGCCGTTGCGCGCCATCCACACACCGCCGACACCGACCGACAGCGTGTCCCTGTCTGCCGGCTCACCCGATTTTCCCACCGCCATCACGATGCGGCCCCAGTTCGCGTCCTCGCCCGCGATCGCCGTCTTCACCAGCGGTGAGTTGGCGACGGCCATCGCCACCTTCTTCGCCGACTGTTTGTTCACCGCCCCGGTCACGTCGACGCGCACCAGCTTCTGTGCGCCTTCGCCGTCCTTCACCACCTGCAATGCAAGGTCCAGCAGTACCTCATGCAACGCTCGGCCGAAGTCGGCCAGCATCCGGCCTCGCCCGGTCACGGCGCTGGCGGTCGGGATGCGCGGATGCTCCGCCTGACCTGTCGCGATCAGCAGCACCGTATCCGACGTTGACGTGTCGGAGTCCACGGTTGTGCAATTGAATGTTGTGTCGACCCCCTTACGCAACATCGCCTGCAGCGCATCCGGGGGGATCTTTGCATCGGTGAAGAGGAAGCACAGCATCGTCGCCATGTCCGGCGCGATCATGCCGCTGCCTTTGGCGATGCCGGTGATCCGCACCTCGGCGTCACCGATCCTTGCCGTCCGCGTGCTTGCCTTCGGGAAGGTGTCAGTGGTCATGATGCCGCGTGCCGCGGCTTCCCAGCCATCCGCGTGCAGGCTTGCGTGCAGACCGGGCAGCGCTGCTACCAGCTTGTCATGCGGCAGCACCTCGCCGATTACGCCGGTCGAGGCGACGAACACGTGGTGCGGCGGGCACCCCGCCAGCTTCGCCGCCGCCTCGGCGGTGGCCAAGCACGCTTCGCGCCCGGCCTTGCCGGTAAATACGTTGGCATTGCCCGCATTCACCACCACCATCCGGGCACTGCCCCCGCGCAGCGCCGCGCGGCACCAATCGACCGGTGCGCCCGGGCATTTATTGGAGGTGAACACGCCGGCGACCGTGCTGCCCGCCGCCACCTCCATCATCACTACATCGGTGCGCCCCTGGTACCGGATGCCGGCCGCCGCGGCGGAGAGCCGGACGCCTGCCAATGGCGGCAGTTCCGGCAGGGTCACGGCAAGTGGGGACACAGCGTTGGCCATTGTTTCCTTCCGAGATTGTTACTGAGGTGTCTTAAGGGCGCCTTTGAAGTGCATTGTCAGCCGTCATGGCTGGGTGCGTCCCGGCCAGCTGCGCACCGTCGGCACCGCGGCCCGTTGTGGCACGGCCATTGGGTGGATGGCCGGGTCAAGCCCGGCCATGACGAAAAGAAGGGGCCCGGGCATGGCGAAAGAGGGCTTGGCCATGACGGGAGTGCGTGGACCAGCCAACCTTACTTCCCTGCTGGCGGCGGCTCGGCGGAATCCGTTGCCTTTGCTGGCGAGCCGTCGAGGTTGAACGTCTCCACTTTCACCTCCTGCCGTGCCTCGGTGACGGCCTTCTGCACCGCCGCCTGTGCGACTTGCTGGCGCAGCTCATCATGTGCCTGCTCGAATGTCGGCGGCTGGGTTGTCCGGTGCCCGAGCGTCTGGATCACGTGCCAGCCGAACTGGGTGTGCACCGGGCTCGGCGTCACCTCATTGTCCTTCAGCGCGAAGGCGGCATCGGCAAATTCCGGCACCATGTCGGTCTTCTTGAACCAGCCGAGATCGCCGCCCTGCTGCGCCGCGCCCGGGTCCTTGCTGTATTGTTTCGACAGCGCCGCGAAGTCGCCGCCCTTCTTCAGCTCCGCGATGATCTTCTTCGCCGTTGCCTCATCCTGCACCAGGATATGGCGCGCGTGCACCTCGGTGTCGCCCGGCTTGCTGGCGACGTCCTGATCATATTTCGCCTTGAGCGCGTCTTCCGAGATCTGCGGCTGCACCATCTTGTTCAGCATCGCCGATTCCAGCGCCCGCTCCGACGCCAGGCGCATCAGCCTTTCGGTGTTCGGGTCCTTGTCGAGCCCGTCCTTCCGCGCGGCCACCAACAGAGCCTGCGCGTCGATCAACTGACTGAGCAGCAGCGGATACAGTTGCTGCGGCGGCATCTGCCGCGCCTGCGGCGGCAGCATCTCGCTGGCCGCCTTGAGGTCGCTCAGATGGATTTCCTGGTCGTTGACCTTTGCCACCACCGGATCGGCGTCCGGCGCTGCCACGGCCGACCCCGCCGACACAACCCCGAGGATCGCCGCCGCGGCGATCATGCGGGCGGGAACCCGGAAAAAGCAGCCTGAGAAAAGCGGCATGAGAAAAACCTCTGACCTGAGACTGCCGTGCTTATGACTGAACCGCACGCTCGTCACAAGGCGCGTGATTATACGGCCACGCTCGCCATCTGGTGCTCCACCAGCCGAGCGTAGAATCCGCGTTGTGCCAGCAGCGAGTCATGGGTTCCGGCCTCGATCACCTGACCGTCACGCAGCACCAGGATCAGGTCCGCCGCCCGGATCGTGGACAGCCGGTGCGCGATGATAATGGTCGTCCGCGCCTGCATCAATGCCTCCAGCGCCGCGCGCACCGCCTGTTCACTGACCGTATCGAGATGCGAAGTCGCCTCATCCAGGATCAACAGCGGCGCGTCCTTCAGGAAGGCCCGCGCGATGGCTATCCGCTGCCGCTGTCCGCCGGAAAGCTGCACCCCGCGCTCCCCGACCCGGGTTGCCAGCCCCTCCGGCAGTGCGGCGACAAATTCCGCCAGCGCGGCGCGCGACAGGGCCAGATCGATCTGCGCCGCCGTGGCATCCGGCCGGGCGAGGCGGACGTTGGCCTCGAGCGTCTCGTTGAACAGATAGGTGTCCTGCGCCACGAGCGCGACCCGTCCGCGCAGCCCATCCAGCGTGAGGTCGCGCAGATCGATCCCGTCGAGCCGGATTACGCCGGAAGCCGGGTCCCAGAACCGCAGCAGCAAATTGGCCACGGTCGTCTTTCCCGCCCCCGAAGGTCCCACCAGCGCGACGGTCGAGCCAGCCGGGATTGTGACAGACACGTCGTGCAGCGCCGGCACGGCGCGTCCCGGATACACGAACCGCACATTTTCGAAGGCAATTGCCGAGCCGCCGGCCGGAGCCGCTGGGACGAGCGGCCCGTCGGCGATCACCACCGGCTCTGCCTCCACCACATGCAGCCGCCGTACCGAGGCGATCGTATCCGCCAACTGCCGCCCGACCTGGGCGATCTCTGAAACCGGCAGGAATGCAGCGACCGAGATCAGCACCAGGAGCGGCAGCAGCCCCGGCGGGAGCATCCCCTGCGCGACCAGGGCTGCGCCCGTGGCTGCCACCGCCATGCCGCCCAGCCCCGTCGCCGCATCCAGTGCGCTGGCCTGGAAGGAAAGATCGCAGAGCAGCCGCAGCCGCATATTCTGATAGGCCCGCACTGCCGCCACGAACCCGTCACGCCGGCGCCCGACGGCCCCGAGCATTACCAGCTCTGCCAAGCCCTGGATCGTCTCGGCGGCATAGGCCCCCAGGCTGCCCAACGCGCCCCGCGCCGCGGAGCCCAGGCGGTCAATCCGCTGCCGCCCAAGAAACGGCGAGAGGCCGGCATAGGCCAGGAACGGCAGCAGCGCCACAGCAAGCGGCCACGCCAGCCAGCCCAGCGCCGCCATCACGCTGACCGGCACCAGAACCGCCACGATCGCCGGGGCGATGGTGTGCGCGTAGAAATACTCCACCGTCTCGACATCCTGTGTCGCCAGTGCGACCAGGTCGCCCGAGCGCCGCCGCAGCAGATAGGCCGGCGCCAGCGCATCCAACTTGCGGAACAGCGCAATTCGCATGTCCGCCAGTAGCGCGTAGGCCATCGCATGCGCGATCCACGATTCCAGCCAGTGGAGGACCCCGGCGAGCGGCGCCGTCAGCAGCAGCGCCGCCATCAACACCCCCACTGGCGCCCCGTTCCTTACCCCGGCCAGTACCAGCGCGCCCAGCACACTGACGCCGATGAACGCGATCACCCGCCCGATCCCGCACAGGACGGTCACGGCAAGCTGCCCGCGGTAGGGCCGCACTACTCCGAGCAGAGTGCGGATCGTCTGCGGCCATGTGACTTGCGTGGCATCCTCCGAGAGCGCCGTCACCACTGCCCCGGCTGCCGGGGTGTCGGCCTCGGCGGGTTCGGCCGCCGCTGGTCCGGCGACCACGTCGTCATGCCCGGCGAGCTGCGGCCCCATCAGGTCCCGGTACGGACCGGGTTGCGCGATCAGCTCCCGATGATGTCCCATCTGCACCACCGCGCCGTCGTCCAGCACCAGGATCCGATCGGCTCCGATTACGCTGGACAGCCGGTGCGCCAGGATCAGCGTCGTCCGCCCCGCCATCAGCCGGTCCAGCGCCTGTTGGATGATCGCCTCATTCTCTGCGTCCACCGAGGACAGCGCCTCATCCAGCACCAGGATCGGCGCATCCCGCAGCAGTGCCCGCGCGATTGCCAGCCGCTGCCGCTGTCCGCCCGACAGCCGCGTCCCGCGCTCGCCGATCACTGTGCCGTAGCCGTCCGGCAGTGCCGAGATGAACCCATGTGCATTCGCCGCCGAGGCTGCCGCGACCAGTTCCTCCTCCGTCGCATCCGGCCGGCCGAGCCGCAGGTTCTCCTCGACCGTGCCGTGGAACAGGTAGGTATCCTGGGAAACAACGGCGATCATCTCATGCAGCGCCGCCGGATCGATGCTGCGCAGATCGAGCCCGCCGATACGGATCGCGCCCGACGAGGGCTCATGCAGCCGCGTCAGCAGCCTGACGATCGTCGATTTTCCCGCGCCGCTCGGCCCGACCACGCCGACACGCTCCCCGGCGCCGATGCTGAACGACAGCGCTCGATAGGTTGGCCGACGTCCGCCGGGGTAGGCGAACGCGATGCGGTCGAACACGATCTCCGGCCTGAGTCCCTGCGGCCGGCTGCCGGTCCGCGCCGGGGACGCCGTATCGAGCAGCGCGCTGATCCCCGCTGCTGCGGCCTGCCCGTTCAGGCCCTGGTGCAGCACCGCGCGCAGATCGCGGAGCGGCCGGAAGATCTCGGTCCCCGCCATCAGCACGATCAGCAGCGCCTCCAGGCTCATCTCGCCGTGCTGCACCCGCCATGCCCCCAGCGCCAGCGCGGCGGCGGAGCTGAACGCTGTGCCGAGATCGGTGAAGCCGCGCGTCAGCACGTTGAGTGCCAGCACCCAGAAGGTGCTGTCCGACAGCGCCCGCGCCTTCGCGGCCAGCATCCGCCCGTAGGCAGCGCTCTGCCCAAACGCCTTGAGCGTCGGTAGCCCCTGCACGGCGTCGAGGAACTCCTCGCCAAACGACTTGAACGCTGCCTGCCGCGCGCGTGAGGCGAGCGCCGTCCGCCGGTGCACGGTCACCGGCAGGGCCAGCGTGAACAGCGCTGCCGCCAGCATCACCGCTGCCACCGGCACGTCCCACCAGGCGATGAAGGCGAAGATCGCCGCCGGGGCGCACACGGCGATGGTCAACTGCGGCAGGTACTGCCCGAAGAACGACTGGAGCTGCTCCACTCCGTCGACCAGCGACAGCATGACACCGCCCGTCCGCTCCGCGCCGAACCAGGCGGGTCCAAGCGCCGCGACCTTGTCGAACAGACGGAGACGCAGCTGTTCCTGCACCTGCGCCGCTGTCCGATGCGCCACCATAGTGCGGTCATGATCCAGCGCCGCCCGCGCCAGGATTGCCGCGATTGCGCCCAGCAGCGGCGGCATCAGCGCCCCCGCACCGTCGCCCCGGAATACGCCCGCCAGGAACCGCCCGAGGAACGCAAACCGGGCGATCCCGACCGCCAGTGCCAACAACCCAAGAAACGAGGACCACGCGATCCGTCGCCGCAGGCCCGCTGTCATCCGCCACAGCTTCAGGTCGAAATGCATGTTCCCGATGCTGCCGCAGACCGGGTGCGGCGTCGATCCCCGCCCCGGCGATCTCCTCTATGCCCGCCGCGCCCGTTATGTCCGCAGCGCCCGTTCCTCACTGACCGCGAGCT
>DASQVN010000263.1:0-7418 GCA_035640755.1 Rhodopila sp. | reverse complement strand
ATTCTGGCCAGAGTCTGACACCGGAAAACTGCAATTCCTGCTTACATCAGCAAGTTGTTGGCCTCCGTCTCTCCAAGCTGCACCAAAAGCCGCGGAGAGCCCGAGCGGGCCCCCGATCAAGGCAACTCAGGCTGTTCGATTCTCTTCAGAATGCCGAAGGTTACGAGGGTCCCGATCAGCGCCGATCGGGGCCCATTCCGAGCGAAGTTCACGACGCAAAAGCGTGAGTCTGGTCAGAAGCGGGGGCCGATTCAGGGCTGATTCACATGTTGAGCTATTGTGATCACCTCGCATAGTGATTGCGGCAGCCCCGCCAAGCAACCCAGCTTCCGTCACACCGCGTCCTCCTCCACCGGTTCCAGGTCCACCCCGACCGAAACCGTGTGATCCCCGCCGCCCAGGATCACCCCCTGCACCGGGCTGACATCGCGGAAGTCGCGCCCCCAGCCGAGCAGAACATGTTCCTGTGAAACAACGACGCCGTTGGTCGGGTCGAGCTCGATCCAGCCATGCGCCGGTCCCAGCCAGCATCCTACCCAAGCGTGCGACTGGTCGGCGCCACGACGGCGTACCTGGCCGGGCGGCGGCCGTGTGCGGATGTAGCCTGACGAATAGCGCGCCGGCAGCCCGAGGCCCCGCAGGCCGCTGATCATGACGTGGGTGAAATCCTGGCAGACGCCCTCCCGCCGCGCCATCACCTCGCTGACGGGTGTATTGACGCCTGTCACGCCAGAGCGGAACCGGAAATCCGCGCAGATGCGGCTGTTCAGGTCGAGCAAGCCCTCCAGCGCCGGCCGGCCTGCCGGAAACGACTGCGCCGCATACGCCGCCGCTTCGGCATCCGCGGGGGCGAGGCTGCTTGGGAAGCTGAACTCCACCGCCTGCCATCCCTCGGGCGTCCGCGCCGCCTGCACGACCGCTTCCCATGGCGGCGTCTCGGCCGTCGGCGGTATCGGCAGGCCGGACACATCGACCACCGCTTCCGCCACAGCCTCGAAATCCGCATGCGGCAGGTCGAGGAACAGCCAGGTCACCCAATTGCCGAAATGATCGTGCCCGTCGCGCCGCCGCGCCGCCGGCGGCGTGGTGACGATCCGCTCGGAGATCACGGTCTGTCCCGCGCACGGCCGCGGCCGGAGGTGCATCATGTGCGCCGCCAGCTCGACCGGGCTGCCGTAGGCATAGCGCGTGACGTGCCGCACCCGGTAGCGCATCAGGCCGCCCCGCGCAGCAGGCTGTTCTCCGTCCCGAGGCTCCGGGCCACCGGCAGCAGCGTGAAGTAGCGCCGTGACACCCGGTCCGCCACCGCGGCTACGGCGCGTTCCAGCGTGCGCAGCCGTTCCGGCAGCTCGGCCGCTGCCGCCATCTGGTCGGCCGCGTGCAGCACGTCCTGCACGATCGCGCGTGCTTCCTGTAGCAATGGGTCGAGCGCGCCGAGGAGTGAATCACCGTCCTCGGCGATCTCCCGCAGCAACTCCCGCGCGGCGATCAGCTGGAACGCGAGTCCGCGCGGGTTGCCCTCATCCGCCAGCATCAGGTCCAAGGCCGGGGCCGGCTGCAGCACCGCCAGGTAGCGCGTGCGGTAGGTGATGACCGAATCCCTGAGCTCCAGCGCCAGCCTGAGCCCGGTTTCCACCCGTCCCGGCTGGGTCGGCGCGCCCGGCTGATCCAGCACGTTCGCCAGCTCTGCGCTGATCGCCTGCGCCCGCTCGATGCGCCGGCCGAAGTCGAGGAACAAGCGGCCGCCGCCGCGCACCATGTTCTCCGCCGCGAGTCCCGCGACCGTGGCGGCGAACTCCACGATCTCGGTGGTCAGATGCAATGCCCGTTCGAGCGTGCGGGAATCCGCATCCGGCGACAGGTGGCGCATCGCCTCACCCAGTTCCCGCAGCGACCGGGTCAGCACCGCGTACATCTCGCCGCTGAGACGGTCGCGCAACTGCTCCACCTGGCGGGCGACCCGCGCCAGCATGCGCCGCATCCCGCCATTGTGCCGGAACGCCCGGATCACCGACGATCCCAGCATTCCGGCCCCCAAGGCGCTGGCATCCTCCCGGTCCATCATCCCCGTGCTGCTCAGGCTGACGACCAGGATCTGCATTTCGGAGATTTCCCGCGCGCTGGGCGAGGGCCGCAGGATGCGCCCGAGCATCGAGCGTTGCAGGCGCGCCGCCTCCTCCAGCCGCTCCAGGTAGCGGCCGAGCCAGTAGAAATTGTCGGCGACGCGGGAGGGCAGGTCGCCCGCGGTGCGGCGGATGCCCAGCACCGGCTGCAGCAGGCCCACCGCGCCGGCCACCACGCCGGGTTCATCCGCCAGCACCCACACATCCTTCGACAGCGCGTGGCGGGGCAGGCGGCCGGACAGCGCGTCCTCCTGCGACAGCGCCCGGGCGAGCCCGCCGGGCATCGCCCGCCATGCGCGGCCGTCATGCGCAATGAACAGGCGCAGGGCGACCGGCCGGGCGTCCAGGCCTTGCTCGCCCGCGCAGGGGGCAACCGACGGGTTGGGCGCGACCGTGGCTGCATAGTTCCCCGGGCTTGCCGCGATCTTCCCTGCCAGCTCCTCCCGCGCCTCGGCGGGGAGCAGCATCGGCACCACCGGCGGCACGCTGCCGTCCATCGCCGGGCGGATCACCCAGCCTTCCAGGTCGCGCAGCACCGTCCTGACCACCGCGCCCTCGCCGAGCCACAGCGTCGCCTGGCTTGGCACCAGCAGCTCCTGGTCCAGCAGGCGGCGCGACAGTTCCGGCAGGAAGGCGGCCAGGGCAGGGGTCTCGGCCAGGGCGGAACCGGGATCGTTCACCATCCGCACCGCGCCGGAGCGGATCGCATCCATCATACCCGGCACGCCGCCGCCGGGGGCGAGCTCCAGCGGGTCGACATGGTCGCCCGCCATGCGCCGCATCAGCACCCCGATGCGCTGCAGGCCGCGCAGCGTTTTCAGGAACAACCGCCCATCGCGGAAGGTCAGATCGCCGCCTTCCACCAGGCCGATCGACAGTTCGCGTGACAGCAGCACATGCTCGAACCACAGCGGGTCGTCGTGGCCGGCGCTCAACAGCGCCACCGCGCCGCCGTCGTCGAGCGCCGAGGCCTGCAGTGCCTCCCCGGTCACCTCCAGGAACGGGCGCAGCGGCCGGATGCGCTGGCCCTGGAACATTTCCGGCGCGATCCGTGCGAGCACGCGGCGGTTTTCCAGCGCATAGGCCATGCCCTGGGCCTGGCCGGTCCGGTCGGCGAGGACGCGCCATACGCCGTCCGGGCCGCGCAGCATGTCCGCGGCGTAGAATGTCAGGCGCCGCGCCGTGCTTGCACCATCGATGTTCCGGCACGGGCGCAGGAAGTCGGGGTTGGCATAGACCATATCCGGCGGCAGCAGTCCTTCAGCGAGCAGTTGCTGTTTGCCGTACAGATCGGCCAGCACTGCCTCCAGCAGGTCCGCGCGTTGCGCCAGGCCGGCTTCGAGCGCTTCGAATTCGTCGGCCGACAGCATCAGCGGGATCGGGTCGCAGCGCCAGTGGACATCGGTCTCGCCGGGCAGGATCGCGGTGACGCCTTCGGCCTCGAATGTCTGGTCCAGCAGGCGGGCGCGTTCGGCCAGCGTCTCGTGGCCCAGCGAGAAGATGGTGCCCAGCAGGGTGCGCCAGTGTGGTCTGGCATGCCCCGTGCCGTCGGCCATTTCGTCGAGCGGACTATCGCGCATCATGTCACCGTGCCGGCCCCGTGGGGTGCCCCATATGGACGCGCGCCGGCACGCTGGCGTTCCCTTTGCTGGATCGACCCGGGCAACGTGCCACGTCCCCGAAGCGGTTGTCCACAACGCTTGTCCACCATGCCCGCACACCGTCCGGCGCGGCGCAGGACTTTACCGGCCGCTTTGTTTCGTCCTAGCCTCTCCGCAACGCCCCAGAACAAAGGAAACGGGAGGATGGCAACAGAGAGCTTTGGCAGCGATTGCCTTGCCGGCGTGCGGGTCCTGGACATGACCCAGTTCGAGGCTGGGCCCTCCTCGACCGAAACCCTCGCCTGGCTCGGCGCCGAGGTGGTGAAGATCGAGAATCCGAACGGCGGCGATCCGGGCCGCTCGCTCAGCGCCGGAACCGGCGTGGATGATCCCTACTTCCTCAATTTCAATGCCAACAAGAAGTCGGTCACCGTCAACCTGAAGGACCCGCGCGGGCTGCAGCTTGTCAAGGACCTTGCCACCAAGGCCGATGTGCTGGTCGAGAACTTCGCCCCCGGCGCGATCGAGCGTCTGGGCCTCGGCGCTGAGGTCATCCGCAAGCTGAACCCCGCGATCATCTACTGCCAGGTGAAGGGCTTCGGTGAGGGCAGCCCGTTCGAGAAGAACCTGGCTTTCGACATGATCGCCCAGGCCTGCAGCGGGATCATGAGCACCACTGGTGAGCTTGACGGCCGTCCGCTGAAGCCGGGGCCGTCCTTTGGTGATACGGGAACGGGGATGCTGCTGGCGATCTCGATCCTGGGCGCGTTGTTCCGGCGCACCCGGACGGGGCAGGGGGATCATCTGCAGGTGGCGATGCAGGATGCCATGCTGCAATACATGCGTATTGCGTTTTCCTACCAGGCGCGCACCGGCAAGCCGGCGCCGCGGGCGGGCGACAGCAGCGTCTCGGGCGGCAATCCGCCGATGGGCACCTTTCCGTGCAAGGGCGGCGGTCCGAACGACTATGTGTACGTCTATACATCCCGCGCCAACCCCGAGCACTGGCGCCGCCTGCTGCAGGTGATCGGGCGGGAGGACCTGATCGGCGACCCGCGCTACGACACGCCTGCCGCCCGCAGCGAGCGGCGGCAGGACGTGAACGACATGGTTGCCGCATGGACCCGCCAGCATACCAAGCACGAGGCGATGGAGATCATCGGCGCCGCCGGCATCCCCGCCGGCGCCGTGCTGGACACGATGGAACTGACCAACGACCCGACCTTCGAGCAGCGCGGCATCATGCAGACGATCCAGCATCCGATGGCCGGGCCGTTCAAGATGGTCGCTTGGCCTGTGCGCTTCTCCGGCCACCCGCCGCCGGTGAAGCCCGCGCCGCTGCTGGGGGCCAACAACGAGGACGTGCTGACGAACTGGCTGGGCTTGCAGGCGGACCAGATTGGTGGGCTGCGGGGGGAGAAGGTCATCGGGTGATTTCGGGGCTGGTGGAGTGAGTGCGGGGTTATTGGCAGGTTTGAGGTTGTGTTGGCGTCGTTATAGGATTCAACACAGAGAACACAGAGGAAAGGAGGACGCAGAGGGCGGTTTCGGCGTGCCGACACCGTATGGGCCGTGGCATGCAGGGGACAGTCCAGTCAGGTTGTGAGCAGCACGGGCGCACTGATATGAGTACGCTTCGACAGCGGGGCGTGGCTCCTGGTCCCGACCATCTCTGCGTCCTCTGTTACTCTGCGAGCTCTGTGTTGGATCAAGAATGATTGCCGCGTGCTGCGGCGCCATCCTCGGGAGGCACGCCCGCCAGGCACAGCGGCTCCCGTTCGGGAACACTCCACGGACCGCCTCGCGGGACCGATTCGACAAACCCTGCCAATGCGCTAGCCTGTGCGGACCTGTCTGGGAGAGGAGACGCAATCATGGCCGAACTGACCGGCTCGGAAATCGTCGCGCGATGCCTGAAGAGGGAAGGCATCAAGGACCTGTTCTTCATCATGGGCGGCCCGATGCTGCTGGCGGAAGCCACCTGCATCAAGGAAGGCATCCGCATGATTGACGTCCGCCACGAACAGGCTGCCGCCTTCGCGGCCCAGGCCTATAGCCGGCTGCTCCAGGTGCCGTCGGCCTGCATGGCCGCATCCGGCCCCGGCGTCACCAACCTGATCACCGGCATTGCCAATGCGCTGATTGACTGCTGCCCCGTCGTCGCCCTCGGCGGCTCCAGCCCGATCCACCAGTTCGGCCGCCAGGTGTTCCAGGAAATCGACCAGATGGAGCTGATGCGCGGCTGCACCAAGCACGTTGACCGGCTGCTCAACCTCAAGCGCATCCCGCAGCAGATCAACGCCGCCATGCAGCAGGCCATCGCCGGCAAGCCCGGTCCGGTCTATCTCGATTGCCCCGGCGACATGCTGTATCAGAAGATCGATGAGAACCTGGTCGATTGGAGCTTCGCCGGCCGCCCGCTGCTGGAAAGCCGCCCGCTGGGTGATCCGCGCCAGATCGATGCCCTGATCGGCGCGCTGGCCGAGGCGAAGAAGCCGCTGATCGTCTCCGGCTCCGGCGTCATCTGGTCGAAGGCCTGGGCCGAGATGCAGGCGTTCGTCGAGGCCGCCGGCATTCCCTTCTACACCACCCCGCAAGGCCGCGGTGTCGTGCCGGATGACCACCCATACTCCTACCTGACGATGCGCTCGGCCGCGTTCCGCGACGCCGATCTGATCATCGTGCTGGGCACGCGGATGAACTACATCATCGGCCACGCCTCGCCGCCGCGCTTCGGACCCTCGGCGAAGATCTGCCGCATCGACATCGACCCGGTGGAGATCGCCACCGCGGCGCGCCACGTCGACATCCCATCGTCGGTGACTGCAAGGCCGTGCTCGGCCAGTTGCTGCAGGGCATTAAGGGGCGCGTGAACCCTGACAGCTACGCCGACTGGCGCAAGACCCTGTCGGAAGGTGAAGCCGCCAAGCGCGCCGCCGCCGGCGCCAACAAATACGCCGAGGACGGCGACATCCACCCTGTCCGCATGCTGGAGGAAGTGAAGAACTTCGCCCAGCGCGATGCCATCCTCTGCGTCGATGGGCAGGAGACGCTGAACTACGGCCGCCAGACCATGCCCACCTTCGCACCGGGCCACCGGCTGAACTCCGGCCCATTCGGCACCATGGGCGTCGGCCTGCCATTCGGCGTCGGCGCCAAGGCCGCCAAGCCCGACAAGCAGGTGATCGTCGTACATGGCGACGGCAGCCTGGGGCTTAATGTGATGGAGCTCGACACCGCCATCCGTCACAAGCTCCCGCTGCTGGTGGTGGTCAGCCTGAACGGCGGCTGGACCGGCGACCCCAAACGTGAAAAGCCCGGCCGCGACCTGGGCTACACCCGTTATGACCAGATCTGTGAGGCGCTGGGCGGCTACGGCGAATATATCACCCAGCCCGAGGACATCCGCCCGGCGCTGGAGCGTGCGCAGAAGAAGGTGGATGAGGGAATGGTCGCGCTGGTGAACGTGCGCACGGATTATCGGGCACGGTTCGCTGGGGTGGCGTTCTCGGATTATTCGACCTAGCGGCCGGGACTTCGCGGGCCGCTTGCCGCGATGGCGACCTCGATCGCCCGTGTGATGCTCCTGCCCGCGGCGGCCGCGCTCTGGACGCTGTCCATTGTCGCGTTGCCGTCGCGGGCGGCTGATCACCTGAGCGCCGATCAGGTGCGGGCTGCGGCTGCGCGGACAAGC
>DASQVN010000262.1:0-3611 GCA_035640755.1 Rhodopila sp. | reverse complement strand
GTCGAGTGCCGTCACCACGGCATGCACTGTCGCGTAGCTGGGCGAGGACTGGCCCTCTCGCTCTGTCATCTCACGCACCAAGCGATGGATCGCCGCGGCCGAACGCCGGGGCCGCTGTAGCGCCAATCCTTCGATGACGGCGACAAGCTCCGGCGACATACAGCGCCGTCCTCCCTGGTCGCTGCGGGTCCGACGCCGCAGCCCGGACAAGCCTTCCCGGCGATAGCGGGCCAGCCAGCGGCGCAGCGTCGGTTCCGGCACGCCGGACATCCGGGACAGGGCGCATAAGGGGACAGCATCTTCGAGAACAGGCCGAAGCAGACGGAAATGCTGCAAGGCGACATCATCGACACCGTCCAGCGTGGCTGGCCCTGTGTCGACGGGAACGATCATCCGCGGCGGCCAAGGAGCTTGGCCCCATGCTCACGCAAGGCGCCGTCGGGAGCGACATGGCGGTAAAGCGTCTGGCGGCTGACGCCAAGCTCGCGGCAAAGCGGACCGATCTTGGTCTCCGGCTTGCCCATGGCGGCCTGGGCAAGCCGGAGCTTGGCAGGTGTCATCTTGAAGGGCGCGCCGCCATGCCGCCCGCGGGCGCGGGCGGCGGCAATGCCGGCGCGGGTGCGCTCGGTGATCAGGGCACGCTCGAACTCGGCGAGGGCCGCGAAGATGCCGAACACCAGCTTGCCGGCCGCAGTGGTGGTGTCGATTGCGGCTCCCTCGCCGGCCAGCACCTTGAGGCCGACGTTGTGGGCGGTGAGGTCGTGCACCAGATTGACCAGGTGACGCAGGTCGCGACCAAGACGGTCGAGTTTCCAGACCACGAGAGTATCGCCCTTGCGCAGGGCTCTGATGCAGGCAAGCAGACCTGGACGATCGTCACGACGTCCGGAGGCGAGATCCTCATAGAGGTGCCTGCTCTTCACGCCGGCAGCAAGCAGGACGTCGCGTTGCAGGTCGAGCACCTGGGAACCGTCTGCTTTGGAGACCCGCATGTAGCCGATGAGCATGTTTCACAAACGCCCGATTACGTGACACTCACACGTTGACCAGGATCATAGCTTACAGCCGCTCCATAGCCAGTCACATAATCAGCATCCAGAAATACCCGGCTTCGGATGTTTATGGAGCAATCGCTGTGGCTGCAGGATCGGGGGGCGATCAAATAACGACCAAAGAACACGATCAGATAATGTTGGAGGTGACATTCCGGCGCCGTTGGGCAGCGGCGGGGCCGGCGCGAAGCAGGGTTGCCAGAAGTGTGGTGGCGTGAACCTCGGGCGCGCCGACCATACTGGATCAATAGTCTGGCAATGCCAATCGAAGTACCCGGGTCAGAGGTCTTTCAGTGCCTCCAGGATTGCATCCCGCGCCCTGGTGTCGCCCAGCGTATGCACAGGCTGTATGGCGACATGGGTTGCGCCGGCTGCGAAGTGGGCGCGGAGACCGTCCTTCACCTGATCCGGCGTACCGGCCAGCACCATCGCGTCAATAAATGCGTCCGAGCCACCGTTGGCGAGGTCGGCTTCGGTAAAGCCGATGCGCAGCCAATTGTTACGGTAGTTATCCAATGTCATGTAGCGCGCCAACTCCTCGCGCCCCAACGCCCGGGCGCGCGCCCGATCGGTTTCGATCGTCACCTTCTGCTCGACCGCCAGCCATTTATCCGGCCCCAGGATCCGGGCTGCCTCGGCCGTGTGTTTCGGCGTGGTGTTGTAGGGAACGGCGCCCCGCGTCATCTCCTTGGCCAGTTTCAGCATCAAAGGGCCGAGGGCGGCGATGCAGATCGAGAACTCGGCGGCGTTGGGCTCGTCCTTGGCAATGCCCTGAAGATAGGACCGCATGGCCGGAACGGGCTTTTCGTAGGTGTGCCCACGCAATCCTTGCACCATCGGCGGGTGGCTGACACCCAGGCCGAGAATGAAGCGGCCGCCGTAAAATTCGTTCAGACTGATCATGCCACGGCGGGAGGTGAACGCGTCGCGGGCATAGATCGACGCGATCGAGCTACCAACCTTCAGGTTGCTGGTCTGCGACAGGACATAGCCCGCGGCAGAGAATGACTCGTAGCCGCGGGACTCCGGGTACCATAGGATATCGTAACCCAGTCGCTCGACCGTCTTGACGAAGGTGGCGATCTCCTGCCGGCCACCGAGCTTATCGAGCGAATACCAAATGCCCACACGTCCGAGTTTCATGGTGCTGGTTCCTGTTCAGATAATCCTTGCGGCGCGAAAATTCTCGATCTCTGTGGCGCTGTAGCCCAGCTCTTGGAGTATCTCATCGTTGTGCTGGCCCAGCATCGGCGGCGGACGATCAACCTGCGGACCGCCGTGGCCGAATTTGAATGCAGCAACAGGCACCGAGAAGGCGCCTGGCACGCCCGGCGCGGCTTCGTGCCGGTGCAGCACGTTGCGCGAGGCGAGCTGTGGATCGGCCAACGCTTCGCCCATTGTGCGGACGCGGGAGGCAGGGACGTGACGGGCCTGCAACCATTCCTCCCATTCGGCAGCAGAACGGGTCAGCATGATCTGGCCGAGAACCTGTTCTTCGCGGTCGTGGTCGGCATCGCGTTCGTCGTTGGTGCGCTTGATCATGTCCGGACGCTCCAGCACGGTCCATAAACGCCGTTGCTGGCGTAGGTTGGAGGCGCCCAGCATGACGATGCCGTCGGCTGCCTGGTAGGCCATGCTGGTGGCGTGGCCGGTGCGGTTGCCGGATGGCTTCGGGTGTTTGCCGTTGCGCATGTAGCCGGTGACGTGGCTGGCCATCAGGATCATGGCGACATCGAGCATCGCCATGTCGATCCGTTGCCCCTGGCCGGTGCGTTCGCGTTGGAACAGGGCTGCCGACAGGGCGTACGCGCCCATGGTGCCGGTGGCATAGTCGATCGCCGGTGCGCCGATCTTGATCGGGTTGACATCCGGCGTGCCGGTCATAGCCATGATGCCGGAGGTTGACTGGATCACGTGGTCATAGGCCGTGCGCTGCCGCTTGGGTCCGCCCTGACCGAAGGCCGAGAAGGAGGCGTAGATCAGTTTTGGATTGATCTTCCGGAGATCCTCATAGCCAAGCCCGAGCGCTTCGAAGGCGCCGGGCCGGTAATTTTCGACCAGTACGTCGGCGGTCGCGACGAGCTTCTTCAGGATGTCCCGCCCGTGCTCGGCTTTCAGGTTTAGGGTGATGGCCCGCTTGTTCGAGCCCTGGGTCAGGAAGCCGGTGCCCATGAGGGCGTGGTTCAGGTCGTTGTCGCTGCCCGAGTCGCGGCTTTGATCGGGGTCGTTCGGGTCCTCCACCTTGATCACGTCGGCGCCAAGCAAGCCGAGCTGATAGGCGGCGAAAGGACCGGCAAGGACGTGCGTGATGTCGATGATGCGAATGCCTTCGAACGGACGCGGCATGGGTCTTCCTCCCAGGTTCCGGAGGCAGGGTGGTGTCCGGCACCCAGGGCGTCAATATTCGGTCAGTGAGCAGCTGAACGGATCAAACAGTACATGCTTTCCGCCCATGGACGGTTAGGTCTGAGGCGCATCGAAATCTTCTTTGCAGCAACCGGAGGCGTCGAAGATGCCGGAGGGCGCAGTTCTGATTGTTTTACCGCCCTGAATTCTCGG
>DASQVN010000261.1:0-2209 GCA_035640755.1 Rhodopila sp. | reverse complement strand
GCGCAGGCTGTCGCCGATTGCACGGGCGTCGTTCACCGGGTTGTTCAGATGCGGCGCGTTCTGGTACGCGCCGATGCCGATCACCAGCGCAATCCGCCGTTCGGTATCCGGCGCGGCGGCGGCGATCGAGGGCAGCAGCATGACAAGCCCGGCCAGCAGCATGGCGATGCGGCCCCGGATCATGGCATGCATCGTGGCATGGATCATGGCATGACCTCCACCGTCAGCCTTGCGTCGCTGACGTCCGTATTGGCGGTCTGGCGGAACTGCGCGGCGATATCGTCGAGGGAGACGGCAGGCAGCGGCGCGAGGTCGCGGGCCTTCAGCCTCTCGGGCAGGCGGAGCCCGACTTCCTGGTTGGCGCCAAGGCAGGCGACCTGTTCCTGACCGCCGGCCTTGTCGAAGCGGATGGCGAACGAACGGGTGCCGGGCGGCGGCACCTCGATCTGCGCGCCGCCGTGCAGGAAGGCATCGGGCTGGTAGCGGTTGGGGAAGATACGGGCCACGGTGCCGCCAGAGTCGCGATAGTAGCAATAGACGAAGGCATCGCGCGCCGGCTGGACGGTGACCACCATGGTATCGCCGACGCGGTACGCAGGCCGCGGGCCGCGCGGACTGCCGATGGTGAGCGGGGGCGGCGCCTGTGACGGCTCCCCAGAGGGGAATTGGCCAGAGGGGGATTGCCCACCGGAGGACTGCTCCAGCGCCGAGGTGGGCACGGCGGGCAGCGCGGCGGCAACAGGTCGCGCCGTGGGATGACGCGCATCGCTGGCCAGCAGACGATAGTACAGATCGAAATTGATCTGGCCGGTCGGCACCAGGTCATTCTCCGCCTGATAGCGGGAGATCGCGCCCGACAGCGGCTGGCCGGCGCCGTCGGCGCTGTTCAGGTAGCCGGTGCGGACCAGCGCGGCGCTGACGAATTTCTGGCGCTCCGACGATGGCATCAGGTCGAACCAGCCGCGCGCTTCGGTGCGGTAGTTCGGGTTCGTGGAATCGATGCTCAGGCACTGCCAGTAGGGCACCCGCGTCAGCTTGCCGAGGACCTCGATGGTGGACAGCTCGATCAGGTTGCGCACCGCCTGATGAAAGCCCTCGGACTTGTCGAGCGAG
The DNA here is from genome assembly GCA_035640755.1 of Rhodopila sp. Classification (GTDB taxonomy): domain Bacteria; phylum Pseudomonadota; class Alphaproteobacteria; order Acetobacterales; family Acetobacteraceae; genus Rhodopila. Next base: position 1,096 of record DASQVN010000261.1, on the reverse strand, counting down.
ACACTGAGCGAGAGGCCCGCCTTGCCGATCAGCCCGCCGATATCCGCCCCCTTGCCGGACTGGACCACGGCGATCGAGTTGCTGGCCGAGATGCCGGGGATGATCTGGCGGGTGATCAGCTTGCCGACGTTGAGGTCGAGCGAGACAACCGAGACGACCTGGCTGCCGTTGATCGCGAGATCCAGATTGGGGATGGAAACCCCGGCGCTGGCCGAGGACTGCAGGACATTGCTGTCGAGCTGGGTAATGGCGCCGCGCACGTAGTAATTGGGTGCAACGAAATCATCGCGCAGACCCACCATCTCCGACAGTACCTGTACATCGAGCTGGGTCGGGTCGTAGTCAACGAAACGGAATGCATCGCTCTTCGCCGACATGCGGGAGACGGCGGTGATGAACATCTCCTTGGTGCCGGCGGCGATCAGCCCGGTGGCGTCAGGAATGCCGGCGGTGGTGATGTAGATGTCGCGCTTGCCCTGGGCGAGGAACAGATCGTCCATGCAGCGCAGGGCTTTATTGAAGTTGCCGATGTTGCGCACCGCGGCGGTGCGCGGCTGGGCGACGTCATAGGCGGTCTCGGGGCGCGGCTGGCACCCACCCAAAACCAGCAATGCAGCCGCCAAGACGCCTGTCCACCGCCTGAGCGCACCGATCATTCTGCTGGTTCGGGAACGAGTCACGGCGTCATCCATCGCGGTACTGGCTGGATCATACAACCATGCGCGGCCGCGGAATATTCCCCACCGTGCGTCCCCCCGCACTCAAGATGCCGCCCGCCGGCGTGCGCTGCTCCGGGAGGCGGGTACGCCATGGGCGCATGCAGCGATTCCAAGTCTTTGCCCCTTGTCTGGCTCGCGCCATGGCTTGCACCTGCTCGGCCGGCGGCGAGGACACATCGGATCAACGACAATTCCGGCATCACGCCCTCCCCCCGCGGCAAGACAACGGCGGACGCGTACGAAATCTGGTGTTAACCTACCGTTATCTGGTTCACAGCGTTACGCGCGTGGGTAGTAAAGCCTGGCGCGTGATCGGTTGAGGCGGACCCGTCAGAAACCGTGAATCACGCGCTCAAACAATAACCTATAGTGCGATC
>DASQVN010000260.1:0-4034 GCA_035640755.1 Rhodopila sp. | reverse complement strand
TCCATCGCTGGGATGGAGGCCGGGAAGGGTTGAACCACGGAGCTCGCGGGAGCGAAACGTAGAAAGCAGCTCAGGGGTTGCGGAATTCTATGTCCTGGGCGCCGGACCATAGGGTCAGCTTGCCAAGGGGGATCAGATGTTCCGCGCCTTCTACAACGGTCAGGAAATGATTGCCGGCGAGCTGGCCCATCTTGCTGGCGAAACGGACGCCACCGTAGGCCAGCAGGATTTCGGTTTCGGAAATGCCGCCGGGATACAGCAGGAATTGGCCGGGCGCCGGATAGCTGGTGTGGTTTTCGTAGCTCAGGCCGAGATCGAGGTCCCCCAAGGGGATCCAACAGCCCTCACCGCTCCAGCGGACGTGGATGATGCGTTCCCTGTAGGGCAGCAGGGAGCGGAACCTGGCGCAGGTTTTCGGGGCGGCGGCATCCTCGAACCGGGCCTTGAATTGGTAGGGACCGGCGATGATGTCGATCAAGGGCGTGGTCATTCGTCCGGCTCACACGTCGAAGGCGCTGGCGTCGAAGCCGAAGGGCAGGTTGCCGGTGGGCTTGATCATGTCATAGGGCTCACGCGCGAGGAATTGGCCGGTTCCAGGCTCTGCCTGCACGATTCCGTCGCGCATGACGATCTCGCCGCGGCGGATGGTGGCGACCGGCCAACCGGTGACGGTCATGCCCTCATACGGCGTGTAGTCGATGAGGTGCTGCATCAGGGCGTTGGTGATCGTTACGCTCTTCGCTGGGTCCCACAGCACGAGGTCGGCATCCGTGCCCGGTGCGATGGTGCCCTTGCGCGGATACAGGCCGAACAGGCGCGCAGAGTTGGATGCGGTCAGGCGCACGAAATGGCATGGGTCGATGCGGCCCTTCGCCACGCCTTCGCTGAACAGGATCGGCAGGCGCGCGGCGAGTCCGGGCACGCCGTTCGGGATATCCCGGAACGGGGCGTCGGTCCCGTGGACGCGCTTGCCGGCGGGTTTCTCGTAGCTCCAGCCACTGTGGTCGGAGGAGACGATGTCCAGCACGCCGTCGCGCACGCACTTCCACAGCCCTTCCGATGCTTCGGTGTCACGTGGCGCCGGGCTGCACATGAACTTTGCGCCCTCGAAACCAGGTCGGTCCATGTCCTCGGCGGACAGGACGAAGTATTGCGGGCAGGTCTCGCCCCAAACCCTGAGGCCGCGGGCCCTGGCGCGCGCGATTTCCTCGGCCACCTCAGGGCACGAGACATGGAACACCTGGATCGGCTGGTCCACCATCTCGGCCAGGGCGATGGCGCGGTGGGTGGCTTCACGCTCCACCACCGGGGGACGGGACCAGGCGTGGTACTTCGGGTGCTTCCGCCCGTCGGCAAGCAACGCGGCGGTGCGCCAGTTGATCGCATCGTAGTTCTCGCAGTGCACTGTCACGAAGGCGCGATTGCGTCTGGCGGCGGCGAGCACACGGATGAACTGGCGGTCGTCCAGGTGCACGGGGTCGTAGGTGAGAAAGACCTTCAGGCTTCTGACGCCTGACGCAACGACCTCGGGAATTTCCTTGAAGACGACTTCATCGGTCGCGTCGGCGATGATCTGGTGGAAACTGTAGTCGACCATCGCCTTGGCTGCCCGCCGCCGGTATTCGGCCAGCGGCTCCAGAATGCCGCCGCCCTTGAACTGGGTGGAGAAGGCGATGACGCTGGTGGTTCCACCAGCGAGAGCCGCAGTGCTGCCGGTAATCCAGGTTTCCTCATCCGCATCCCCGCCGAGCCGCAACTGCTCGATATGACAGTGGGAATCGACCCCGCCCGGCATCACCAGCAGGCCTCCGGCGTCGACCGTGCGTTCCCCCTTCAAGCCGAGGCCGATGGCCGCGACCCTGCCGCTGATCACGCCGACATCGGCGCGGAACATATCGGCGGGCGTTACCACGGTGCCGCCGGCCACCACCAGATCGTAATCGGCCATGGTTCGTTTCCTTATGCAGCGTGCAGAGCCTTGGTTGCTGCCGTGTGTCGCCTGATCAGCGCCTGGATGTCCAGACCCGGCACGGCGTTGCCCATGGTTCAGGCTTCCAGGCCGGGCAGCGGGCAGGTTGCCACGCCATCGGCCTCCAGCGCGCGGGCGATGCGAAGCGCAATGTCCTCCCGCCACGGCGGAGCGATGATCTGCACACCGATCGGCAGGCCCGCCTCGGTCGGCAGGGGCACGACGACGACGGGCAGACCGATGAAGGAGATCGGCTGGGTGTAGATGCCGATGTTGGGGCGCACGGGCATTTCCTTGCCGTTCAGCACGAAGGTCTTTTGGCCGATGACTGGCGCGACGCAGGGGGTTGCGGGCGCCAGGACCGCATCCCATCGCTCGAACAGGCGCAGCATCTCCTGGTGGAACCAACGGCGGAATTTCTGTGCCTGGGCAACTGCCGTGGCCGGCACCAGGGCACCGGCGATCAGGCGGTCGCGCACGTCGGCATCGAAATCATCGGGACGCGCGCGGAGGCGTTCGAGATGCAGCGCAGCGCCCTCGGTGGTGGTGATGACATAGGCGGCGCTGCGGGCGCGCTCGGCTTCGGGAATCGTAATGGTTTCGGCCGCCTCCAACGCCTCGGCAACCGTCTGCAGGGCGGTCAGCGCCTCGGGCATGGCGCCGGCCTGGAAATAGCCGCCGGCGACAGCGATGCGCAGGCCGCCGATTCCGGTGTCGAGCAGCCGCGTGACCGGCTCCGTGGGTCGATCGACGCAGACCGGATCGGCGGGGTCGTAGCCCTGCATGGCGTCATAGGCGGTTGCGAGATCGGTCACCGTGCGTGCCAGCAGACCGAGATGGTCCAGGCTGGAAACGAACGGGAAGCTGCCGGCACGGGTCAGGCGTCCATAGGTCGGCTTCAGGCCGAAGATGCCGCAGAACGATGCCGGCACGCGGATCGAACCGTTGGTGTCGGAGCCAAGGGTGAGCGGCACAAGTCCGCCGCCGACCGCACTGCCCGAACCGCTGGACGACCCGCCGGTCATTCGGCTCGTGTCATGCGGGTTGCGGCAGGCACCGTCATGCGCGTTCTCGCCGGTAAAGTCGTAGGCGTATTCGCCCATGTTCAGCGCGCCGACAAGGATCGCGCCGGCGGCTTCCAGCCGGCACACCAGGGGCGCGTCCTCGGCCGCAGGCGGATTGTCGCGGTTGATGCGGGACCCGGCGAGGGTGGGCAGGCCGCGCACGTCGATCAGGTTCTTCACGGCGAACGGCACGCCGGCCAGGGGACCGGGATCGGCGCCGCCGGACACTTGGCGGTCGATCGCCTCGGCCCGTGCCTGGGCCCGTTCGGCGGTCACGGCGGTGAAGGCGTTGAGCTGGGGGTTCAACCGCTCGATCCGGTCCAGTGTGGCGGTGATGATGTCGGCCGCGCGGGTGGTGCCGGCTGCCACAGCAGCGGCGATCTCGGCGGCGGGGGTCATGCGCGGAACACCGGCGCGGGGTCGAGGCGGTCATCGACCGGCTCATCCAGCACCGCCTGCGCATGACCGAGGGAGATCGCCAGGTGCATGCGCACGGCGTCGCGCCATTCCGGCTGCATCTCGATCCCCAGCACCGCCGTGCCGGCGTCGATCAGTGCGTCGAGTTGCGTTTCATCCATCTCCGTCAGCCTCCCCGCCGAGTGTCCGGCAGGCGGATTCTGCCAGAAAGGCCCGACGCGGGCCATCGCCCAGCGCGAGCATCGCAGGGCTGGGAAGCAGGAATTCCTCACGCAGGCGACAGGTGCGGGATGCGCCGCCTTCCTCCATAGTCCCGGCGGAACCGTCCGGACAGGGAGAGCAGGCGTTGTCGTTCATCATCGCGATCATCATGGGGCTGATCATCGGCGGGATCGCCAAGCTGATCATGCCGGGCCGCGACCCGGGCGGCATCATCGTCACCTGCCTGCTGGGCATCGCAGGCTCGCTGTTCGCCACCTGGCTCGGCCAGCGCGTGGGGTGGTATGCGCCCGGGCAGGGCGCCGGGTTCATCGGCGGAATCGTCGGGGCGGTGATCCTGCTGGCGATCTATCGCATGATCGTAG
>DASQVN010000259.1:0-2593 GCA_035640755.1 Rhodopila sp. | reverse complement strand
GAGGAAACCGCGAAGGCGATGGGCAAGGCGGTGCGGTTCAGGGCGGCGGTGCAGGTGAACGACTTCCTGCCGATCAGCAAGCGGGACATCACGAAGTTCGAGGGGGCCGCGCAGGCCTGGGCGCGGGCGCTGGCCGCCGCTGATGTGAAGCTCGATGATTTGTCGTTCGTGGAATCGCATGACTGCTTCACGATTGCCGAGCTTCTCGAGTACGAGGCGATGGGTCTGACGGCGCCGGGCCAGGGTGCGCGGGCGGTGCTGGAAGGCTGGACAGCGAAGGACGGGCGGCTGCCGGTGAACCCCTCGGGCGGATTGAAGGCGAAGGGGCACCCGATCGGCGCGACGGGCGTTTCGATGCACGCCATTACGGCGATGCAACTGGCTGGCGAGGCGCCCGGCGGGATGCAGTTGCCGAATGCGGAGCTGGGTGCGGTGTTCAACATGGGCGGGGCGGCGGTGGCGAACTATGTCTCGGTCCTGGAGCCGCTTCGTTGACATCCTCGGGGACACCCTCGGGGGCGATCCCGACGTCGAACCTAGCGCATCTTCTGGTGCAGACGGCGCGCCGGTTTCCCGATCGACCCGCCATCATCTGGCGGGAGCGGAGCTGGACCTGGGCGGAATTCCTCGGCCGGGTGCAGGCGGCTGCGGGAGCGCTGTCGGCGCATGGTGTGGGGCACGGCGAGAGGGTGCTGCTGCACGCGCGCAACAGCAACGCGGTGCTGGAGAGCATGTTTGCGTGCTGGATGATCGGCGCGATCTGGGTGCCGACGAACTTCCGGCTGACGCCGCCCGAGATTGCGTATCTCGCCCGTTCCTCGGGCGCGGTGGCGCATGTGTTTGATGCCGCGTTCCCCGAGCATGCGGCGGCGGCGCGTGCCGAAAACCCGGCCTGCCGGCTGGAGAGCAGCATCGGCGATGGCGGCGCCTCCGACTGGGACCGCCTGGCCGGGTTCGAGCGTCCGGTGATGGAGCCGGCGGACGTGGACCGGGACCATGCGGCGTGGTTCTTCTATACGTCGGGCACCACCGGGCGGCCCAAGGCGGCGGTCCTGACGCACGGGCAGCTGGAATATGTGATCTGCAATCATCTGTGCGACCTGATGCCGGGCACGACCGAGAACGATGCCTCGCTGGTGGTTGCGCCGCTGTCGCACGGCGCCGGCATCCATGCGCTGCCGCAGGTCGCCCGCGGCGTGCCGAGCATCCTGCTGTCGGGCGAGAGGCTTGACTGCGAGGAGGCGTGGCGGCTGGTGGAACGGCACCGGGTGACGAACATGTTCACCGTGCCGACGATCCTGACCATGCTGACGCGGCATGAGGCGGTGGATCGTTTCGATCACAGCTCGCTGCGGCATGTGATCTATGCGGGCGCGCCGATGTATCGGGCTGACCAGCTCCATGCCCTGCGCAAGCTCGGGAAGGTCATCGTCCAGTATTTCGGGCTTGCCGAGGTCACTGGCAACATCACCGTGCTACCGGCGCATCTGCACAGTGAGGACGATGCCGAGATGCCGGTCGGGAGTTGCGGGTTTCCGCGCACTGGGATGGAGGTTGCGATTCTGAGTGATGCGGGCCAGAAACAACCGCCTGGTACGACCGGCGAAATCTGCGTGCGCGGGCCCGGTGTGTTTGCCGGGTATTTCGACAACTCGGAGGCGACGGCGAAGGTCTTCGCGCACGGATGGTGCCACACCGGCGACCTGGGCCATGTGGATGAGCGCGGGTTCGTCTATATCACGGGGCGCGCGTCCGACATGTATATCAGCGGCGGATCGAACGTGTATCCGCGGGAGATCGAGGAGGTGCTGCTTTTGCATCCGGCGGTCGCCGAGGCCTGTGTTGTCGGGATGCGGCACGAGAAGTGGGGCGAAAGCGGGACCGCGGTCATCGTGCCGGCGGCCGGCGCGACGGTGACGGAGGCGGAACTTCTGTCACACCTGGACGGGAAGCTGGCGAAGTACAAATGGCCGAGCCGGTTCGTCTTCTGGGCCGAGCTGCCGAAATCCGGTTACGGGAAGGTGGCGAAACGAGACGTGAAGCATCTTCTGGAGAAGGACGTATGATGGATACCGTGCCGGTCGATGCTGGGCGGATCACCGCCTATCACATCCACGTCTATTACGATCCCGGCGACCCGGACAGCCGACGACGCGCGGCCCAACTGCGCGAATGGGTGGAGCAGCGGTTTCCGGTGCGGATGGGGCGCTGGCATGATGTGCCGGTCGGGCCGCACCCGACGGCGATGTACCAGATCCTGTTCATGCCGGACGTGTTTCCGGAGCTGGTCCCGTTCGTGATGATGAACCGGCTGGGGCTGACGATCCTGCTGCACCCCGAATCCGGACGGCCGCGGGACGACCACACGCTCAACGCCACCTGGATGGGCGCGGTGCTGCCGCTGAACACTGCGGTTCTGCCGGAAGCCGACTGACGTTTCGGGCCAGTGTCGAGGCAGCTGGTTGTTGAGACGGCTGGTACCGGCGTGACGCGGCGGGATGGGACGGCAGGGTGGTGAGCGGCCGGGCGGGGCGGCTGAGTTCACGTTTACGTGATATTGCGAGAACTATTTCCGTACGAATTCGAATATATC
>DASQVN010000258.1:0-2139 GCA_035640755.1 Rhodopila sp. | reverse complement strand
GTTTGGTGACTGGCATCGCACAGTTTTAGTGATTCGCCGCGACCAGGAATGCGAACACGCAGCGGAAAACCGTTAAATCTTTGCGATGCCTGATCATCACCGCGGCGACGAACCTTTGTGTGCCGATGGAAACCAGCCGTGACCGGCGGGCGTGACGATGCCCGCCCGCGGCGGAGTAAGGAGCACACCGCAGATGGCAGGAACAACAACAGAGGAAGCTGCGGTATCCGCGCCTCCCGAGCCTCGGTGGGGCGTGGCGGCGCGGAAGTACGCGGTGGAGTTCATCGGAACGTTCTTCCTAGCGTTTGCCGTCGGGATGACCGCACTCAGCGGCAGCGCGCTCACGCCGCTCGCGGCAGGCGCGACCCTCATGGTCATGGTCTACGCCGGCGGCCATATCTCCGGTGCCCACTACAACCCCGCGGTTACCCTGGCGTTGCTGGTCCGCCGCCGGATCGAAATCGGCGATGCCCTCGCCTACTGGATCGTGCAGGTGGTCGCCGGCGTGCTCGCCGGCGTGCTCGCCCGCGCCCTCGTCAACCCGCCGGCGGTCAAGACCCTGAGCTTGTCCGGTCATGCCGAGGCGGCCGCCGCGGTGGCGGAACTGCTAATCACCTTCGCCCTCTGCTATATGGTGCTAAACGTTGCCACCAGCAAGGACCAGCCGGGCAACGGCTTCTTCGGGCTGGCGATCGGCTTCACCGTCGTTGCGGGCGCGTTCGCGGTTGGCAGCGTCTCCGGCGGCGTATTCAACCCGGCAGTCGCGCTCGGCGGCGCCTCTGCCGGCCTGTTCGCCTGGCCCACGATCTGGGTCTACTTCCTGGTCGAACTCGCCGCGGGCGTGCTGGCGGGGCTGGCTTTCCTGGCCCTCAACCCCGGCGACAAGTAACGGCCGTTTCCCGAGACGGGAACGGTCCATTCCCAGCACGGCCCCTGGGCCGTATGCGTCCAGGGCTTTCCATCCCAAGGAGAATTCGCATGACCACCTCGCAGTCGAAGCCGACGACGACAGATGCCGGGATTCCGGTCGCCAGCGATGAGCACTCGCTGACGGTCGGCCCGGACGGCCCGATTCTGCTGCAGGATCACTATCTGATCGAGCAGATGGCCAACTTCAACCGGGAGCGGATCCCCGAGCGGCAGCCGCACGCCAAGGGTGCTGGCGCGTTCGGCCGGTTCGAGGTCACCAGTGATGTCAGCGCTTACACTAAGGCGGCGGTGTTTCAGCCCGGCACTGCGACGGATACGATCATCAGGTTCTCCACCGTGGCCGGGGAGCAGGGCAGCCCCGACACGTGGCGGGACCCGCGCGGGTTCGCCCTGAAGTTCTACACCACCGAGGGCAACCTAGACATCGTCGGGAACAACACGCCGGTGTTCTTCATCCGCGACCCGATGAAGTTCCAGCACTTTATCCGGTCGCAGAAGCGCCGCGCCGACAGCGGGCTGCGAGACAACGACATGCAGTGGGACTTCTGGACCCTGTCCCCGGAGTCGGCGCACATGGTGACCTGGCTGATGGGAGACCGGGGCATCCCGCGCACGTGGCGGCACATGAACGGCTACGGAAGCCACACCTACAGCTGGATCAACGCGGCCGGAGACATCTTCTGGGTGAAGTACCACTTCATCAGCGACCAGGGCATCGAGTTCCTCACCCAGGCCGAGGCCGACGAGATGGCTGGCAAGGACGCGGACTACCACCGGCGGGACCTGTTCGAGGCGATCGGACGCGGAGAACACCCGTCCTGGACGCTGAAGGTACAGATCATGCCGTTCGCCGACGCCAAGACCTACCGGTTCAACCCCTTCGACCTGACCAAGGTGTGGCCGCACGCCGACTACCCGCTGCACGAGGTCGGCAGGCTGACGCTGGACCGGAACCCCGCCGACTTCCACACCGAGATCGAGCAACTCGCGTTCGAGCCGAACAACCAGGTGCCGGGTACCGGGCTGTCCCCCGACAAGATGCTGCTGGCCAGGGGCTTCTCCTACGCTGACGCGCACCGCGCCCGGCTCGGGGTCAACTACAAGCAGATCCCGGTGAACGCGCCGGCCGCCCCGGTGCACTCCTACAGCAAGGACGGCGCGATGCGGGTGGTCAACGTTTCCGACCCGGTGTACGCGCCGAACTCCAAG